>JAFQGY010000048.1 GCA_017415325.1 Clostridia bacterium | reverse complement strand
TTCATCAACGATAAGCCTGTAAAAATCAAGGGACTCTGCGGTCATTACGACTGCGGTCTGGTGGGCAAGGCAGTCCCGGACAATATCTTCCGCCATAAAGTCCGTCTGATGCAGGAAATGGGTGCCAACGGATACCGTACCAGCCATTACCCGCAGGCTGCAGCTCTGATGGATGCACTGGATGAAGCCGGATTTATTGTATTTGATGAAACCCGCTGGTTCTCCAGTGACGAAGAATCCATGGAAGCTCTCCGTATGCTGATCCGTCGGGACAGAAACCATCCTTCCGTGTTCTTCTGGTCTGTCGGAAATGAAGAACCTGTCTTCACCAAAGAACAGGGCCGCCGTATTGCCAAAGCCATGATGGCACAGGTACGGAAGCTGGACGATACCCGCCCGGTAACCGCTGCCTGTGACCGTCCTGATAATGCATTGGTATACGATGATTTTGATGTAATCGGTATCAACTACGGCCTCCAGCACTACGAAAAGGTTCACGAAAAATTCCCGGATAAGGCTATTTTCTCCTCCGAAAACTGTGCCACCGGTACCACACGGGGATGGTATTTTGATGATGATCCTACCCAGGGGTACATCAATGCCATGGACAAGGACACCAACTCCTGGTTCCGAAGCCGGAAGGACACCTGGCAGTTCATCATGGAACGGGAATGGGTCATGGGCGGTTACCAATGGATCGGATTTGAACACCGCGGAGAAACTGTATGGCCAAGGCTCTGTTCCCAGTCCGGCGCCATTGATCTGTTCCTGCAGAAAAAGGACGCTTTCTGGCAGAACCAGTCCTACTGGACAGACAAACCCATGATCCATCTGCTGCCTCACTGGAACCACAGCGGCAGAGAGGGCGAGATCCTGCCTGTCCGTGCCTACACCAACTGTGACCGTGCAGAACTGTATGTGAATGGTGTCAGTGCAGGTGTACTGGATTTGGAAAAATACGGATATGCCGAATGGAAGGTACCGTATACACCGGGAAAGATCGAAGTAATCGGGTATACAAACGGTACGGAAGTCTGTCGGGACAGCCACGAAACCACCGGCAAGCCTGCCAGACTGAAACTGATCCCAGAAAATCCGGATGACTGCAGCGCCAACGGACAGGATATTGCACTGTTCACCTGTGTGGTTCTGGACGATACCGGCTGCGAGATTCCCGATGGTGCGGTCATGGTGCGCTTTACCTGCAATGCACTTGGAAAAATCGTTGGCACAGGTTCCGATATCAGTGACCATACACCGCTCTCTTCCCGTGACCGTCAGATGCGTGCCGGCAGAATCAGTATTGCCGTCCGTCTGGGAAAGACTCATGGAACGCTGCGTCTGTATGCTGAAAATCCATATCTGGATACCGGAAGCGTATCTATAGAAATTTAACTCTCCCTGCAGAAAGGAAAGTATATGATCATTCAGAATTCTGTAATCACAGGTGAGCTCCGTCCAGGCCAGGGAAATCCCCGGAACAGCGAAGGTTCTTTCCTCCCTCTCTCCGACGGCAGAATTGCATTTGCATACAGCCGGTATCATGCAGACAGTGCCGATGACCATGCCGCCTGTGCCATCTGTGCTATTTTTTCCAATGACAACGGCGAAACATGGGATACGGAGAATTATGCAACACTGGTTCGTGCGGAAGAATACGGGGAAAAGAATGTCATGAGTGTAACCCTGGACAGAATGAACAACGGTGACATCGGGCTGTTCTACCTTCTGAAGCATCACGGACTCACATCTGACTATATTCTTCGCCGGTATAAAGATGATTTTGATCATCCATGCG
>JAFQGY010000047.1 GCA_017415325.1 Clostridia bacterium | reverse complement strand
GCTGACCGGACTGTGCAGACTGTCCCGGCAGAAGCCCCCCCTTTCCGTCGGGCAGGATCACAACGGCTCCGGCATTGTTTTTTTCTCCGCCGAACAACACATTGCCTTTTCCGTCCTCGTCCGTCTCTTTTTCCGCCCGCAGTACCTCTCCGGTAGTGGCATCCACATCATAATCATATTCCCATCCGTCATACCACAGATCCACCTCATAGATCATCACACCGTTTTCCCAGTCCATCTCACATTCGTAACGGGTGATTTCATAGGCGCCCGCATGGTTCCGGGCAATTTTCACTGCTTCCTCCTTGCCGATATATGCCTTGGCACTGGCTTCCCCGACGGAAGATACCGTATCCAGCTTTGCGGTACCGGTGTTTGCCAGAAGGTTCAGATCATTGATGGACAGTGCCGCCAGCTCGTCAAAGGTATGCAGTCCGCTGCTCCCGATAATCTGCCGGATCAGTTCCGCTTTCCCTGTAGTAATCCCATAAGTATCCGCCAGTTCCTGCAGTTCCCTGTCCGCATGGATGGTCTGACTCAGTACCGCACCGGTGAAAGAATCGGTCTGCAGCAGGGTACCGATTTTTTCCGTCAGCTTTGCCTGGATGGTTTCCGCCGTCTGCATATCTCCGGAATCCACGCTGACAAGAATGGAGTTGGCTATATCATTCAGATATCCGTTCTGCAGCATGGAACCGATCAGGGCATTGACGGTGATTTCCAGACTACTTCCCACAAAGTCCATGTCTCCCACAACAATAGCAGCATCTGCATTCAATGCCGTCACATCCAGCACTTTCTCCCGTCGGTTTACCGAAATCCGGATAGACGGGTTCACATCCAGTGACACAGTGGAAGCGATCATTCCGTTGTTGCGGTACAGTCCTGCTCCTGCCACCCCCACAGCCAGAATCAGTCCGGCTGCACAGACTGCGGCAAAGCGGCGTAATTTCGTGTATTTTCTGTTTTCCTGCAGCATCAGTATATTCCCTTTCTGTGCTCCCTCTGTAAGATCCGAGAGGATAGTATCAAAATGATCAGGTGTAATCCGTGAAAATGCTTTATACAGTTTTTCTTCGGTTGATTTCATGTCCGTCACCCCTCTCTTTCCAGTATGACTTTCAGTTTCTTTACAGCCCGGCTGTATCTGGACAAAACAGTAGCCAGCGGTATGGACAGCATCCCGGCGATTTCCCGGTGCTTCAGACCCGATACGGCATGGAGTACCACAATCTGCCGTTCCATGTCGGAAAGCTGTCCCATGCATTCTTCCAGAATCAGCCTGTCACAGATATCCGTTTCGTCGGACAACCCCAGATGGGTATCCCAGTCCTCATCCGGAATGTCGGTGCGGCTGTTCCGGTCTCTGTTCTTCTCCCGCAGCTTCATCAGGCAGAGATTTCTTGTAATGGTCAGGATCCATGCCATAGGTTTCCCCACAGATCGGTATCCTGCCGCAGAGGTATGTATGCTCAGGAAGCAGTCATGGAGCACATCTTCCGCATCCGGAGCATGTTTCAGTATGGAAAGTGCATAACTGTACACGGGTACACGCACCGCTTCGTACAGATCGGCTAGGGCATGTTTGTCCCCATCGGCAATCTGCTCCAGCAAACGGTCCAGCGATCCTGTGTCCCGGTACAGCCCGGTTTCGATTCCTGCGCAGAATATCAGCATACCATCGCTCCTTTCATACAGTTAATG
>JAFQGY010000046.1 GCA_017415325.1 Clostridia bacterium | reverse complement strand
TTGAATACACAATATCCAGTGGCAGATGGAATTGCTGAAACTATATCCAGTGGAACTCCTGTTTAAAGTTCTTTGCCGAGCTTTCTTTCAAGAAAGCGACCCGCGTCCCCTGCATCAACAGGTTAGTTAATCATCATTTACTTATCTCTTACATCTCACAAATGTCTGCGTCTCTCCGGCTTTCATAAATCCGCCCATACCGCTCCAGACGCCCTCTCTGTCCGCCAGCGCAAAGGGCACCGCAGCTTCGGCACGCACCGTAATGGAGTCCCCGTCTTCCGCAAGAACCGTCAGTTCCGTGTCCGCAAAGGCCATGTCCGCATACCGGTGCATCGGCGGCAGGCTGAACGCTCTGTCCCGTCCCGCATCCGTCATCACATCCGCCAGCAGAACCGTTTCTCTGTCCAAGGGAATGGCAGGCACCGACAGAACCGCACCGGTCACCCCGGCAGGCTGGGCAACGGAAACCACCGTTTCATAGTCCTCCGCCCCGGTCACCAGATTATACCGGTACAGCCGCAGATGTCCCTTTGCCGTGTTTCCGGCTCCATTATGGCTGAGATATACCACCGTCTTCCCGTTTTCCGCCGGGACGATGGAGGCAATCACCGGCATGGCACAGCGTCGGAATGCATAGAACCCCGGTTTCGGCTGGGCATAATAGTCCGCCATGGACCACCCGTTTGCCGCCGGCCAGCAGTCGTTCCACATCCAGTACAGGATGCCGGAGGAGTACCAGGCATTGCGCCGGAACAGCTCCATGGACAGCCGGATCCATTCACAGTGCAGCCACTGCATTTTCTTCACTCTGTCCGCACCGGAGGTATATTCCCCGAAAATCCCTCTTGCCATCCGGTCCACGTAGCCGTACAGGGTCACAGCCCCCAGTCCCGGATTGTTTTTCGTGTGGTATTCGCTGATAGTTGTGTCATCCCCGAAAATATCCTCATCGGTCATGAATTTTTTCAGGGAGGACACAAAGGGCATCCCGATGGCAGGCTGTTCGGCGGTGAATCTGTCCAGATACCGGTCGAAGTATTCTCTGTAGCCGGCCCAGCCCTTTTCGTCCCGGGTAATCCCCTTTTCCAGATTGGCACCGGCTTCACGCACCCAGCCGAAGAAATTCCCCAGGAACTGGGTATTGTGGGAAGTCCCTCTCACGCCGGAAGCATAAGGCACGCCGCCATAGGGAGAGGAAGGCAGAAACCGCCGCTGGGGATCCACCTGTTCCAGCATATGGCCGATGACCTGACCCGCCCGCTTGCCGCTGAACTGTTCCATATTTTCGTCCCCGGCCACGGCGTTTTCGTTGTCACCAGACCACCATACCAGAGACGGATGGTTCCGCAGGGCCACACCGGCCGCAAAGGCTTCTCCGTACAGCTGGTTCCGGAACGCCGGATCCTCTTCCGGGTACTGTCCGCAGGCCATCAGGAAGTCCTGGGTCACCAGAATCCCTTCTCTGTCGCAGGCCGTGTAGAAGGCATCGTTTTCAAAAATCCCGCCGCCCCAGACACGGAGCATGTTCACACCGCCCACCTTTGCCAGATGCACAAGACGCTCGATCTTTTCCGGTGTTTCACTGGAAGGGAAGGGTTCGCAGGGCACCCAGTTTGCCCCCTGACAGAAGATTTCCACCCCGTTGATCAGCAGGCAGAACCGGGAAGACCCTTCGTTCCGATCCCATTCCTTCAGGTGGTCGTATTCCTTCAGCTTCTTCGCCTTCTTTGCCCAGTCGGAGTCCGGTGCGTCTTCCGTTTCCAGAATCACCACGGTGCGGATGCCGAAGGGCTGCACTTTTTCGGCGATGCAGATTTCTTCCTTATTATATACGGTACAGGTCAGGGTGTACAGCGGCTGGTCACCGTACCCGGCGGGATACCACAGGGCGGGGTCGGGGATGTCCGCCGTTTCGGTGATGGTGGCTGTGTTGTGATGGAACACAGTGCTCATGATCCGGCGTTTCTTTTTCCATACGGGTCTGCCGTCCGGAGCGGTGATGGTCATATGTACCCATGCGTCCCCGGTCACATCCAGAAACCGCAGCTGCAGACCTACCTGTGCGCCGAAGGGATTGACATTCTTTGTCCAGACATAGATCCCGTCATTCCCGGTACCGCACCGCCGGTCTTCGGTCAGCGCATCGGCCCCTTCTTCCACCAGTTCCACGGGACGCCAGATGCCCATGGTCACAAAGCGGGCCACCCAGTCCCAGCCGTAGGTACACTGGATCCGGCGGGTATACAGCCGTTCCGTAGTAAACGCACCGCCCCGCTTCGGCAGTCCTTCCACTTCCCGGACAGGAGAACGGAAAGCTGCAGTGATGACATTCTCCCCGGCCTTCAGCACAGAGGAAACATCAAACCGGTGAGATACAAACATATTGTCCGTTTCCCCCAGCTTCACCCCATTGAGGGACACAGTGCAGTAGCAGTCCAGCCCATGAAACACAAGAGCACACTTCTCCGGCACAGCATCCACCGTAAAGGTTCCGGTATAGGTTACGTCACAGTTTTCAATCCACTGTACTTTGTCCGCATTGTCCCGCCGGAAGGGTTCGGTGATGATCCCGGCCGAGAGCAGATCCGTATGGATGCACCCGGGCACAGATGCGGGAACCGTATAGTCATATGCCCCGTCCGCCCCCCCTGCCGGGGAGAAAATATGAGCAGTCCATGTGATATTGGTTTGCATACAATTACCACCTTTTCTGAAAATCAAAGAAATAAAAATAGTCAACAGCCCGGTCTGCACCAGGTCTCAACGAACGTCCTGTAAGCCAAACGCATGGGGAGTTTCCCAAGCCATACACCCCTGCCGCACCCAGGCATACCCGCCCGGATACAGTTCATCACAGGCTGCACGAACAGGAAACTCCCACATTGAGCCGGTATTCTTCGCTATACAGCCAAACACCACGCTCAATTGCACATGGGCCGGATTTCATACCCTTCCGCACGGATATAATCGATCAGATCCCCCAGAATGGCGGGATTGGTGCTGCCGACACAGTGGAACAGATACACCGCCCCGTTGTGCAGCCCCTTCTTGGCCTTTTCCAGCGACGCTGCCACATCCGGCTGA
>JAFQGY010000005.1 GCA_017415325.1 Clostridia bacterium | reverse complement strand
GTGCTTCCACCGTCTGTTTCCGGTTATACCCCACGCCGCCGTGGATGTCCGACACCATCAGGATCCGGAATCTGCCGCCGTCCGAAAAACGCAGCGGGATTTTGGTGGTTTTCAGTTCGTGTATATCCAGTTTCATACCGTTTACAGCACCGCCCTGATGCTTTCCGCTACGGCTTTGCTCAGTGCCGTGTAGCCTTCGTCGGAGAAATGGGTGCCGTCCTTGCTGTAGCCGTCCATGGACAGTCCTGCGCTGACGGTGTACAGATCGTCAATGGTGCAGCCGTATTTTTCCGCCAGTCTGCCAAGGGCTTCATTCCGGCAGAGAATCTTTGCGTTTCCGTCGGTGACTTCATCGGTGCCGGGCTTGTAGGTTTTGGTACTGGTCACCAGAATTACTTTGCCCATTTCCGCCAGTTTCCCAGTGAGGGTATCCATGGCTTCTTCGTATACTTCCGTGGTCATGTGCATCCCGTGGAGACCGTGGTTGAAGTGGATCACCGCATACTTGCTGTCGGCGGCGAAGTTTTCGATGAGCTGGTTGAAGAACAGGCAGTCTACCGCATAGGAGGTGGCGATGTAGTCCACCCAGCATACGCCCTTCAGCAGTTCTCTGACCTTGGTCTGGTATCCGTGGGTGATGGAGTCCCCGATCAGCAGTACCCGGGGCAGGTCGTCCATGCCGGTATCGTCGCACCAGCTGTGGATCCATTCAAAGCGTTCTTTTTTCATGGGAGTATTCCTTTCGTATCTGTGTCAGGTCGTATCCTAATTTCTGTCCCGGATGTAGTACCGGTCGCCGCCCTCGAAGAAATCCGGATTCTTCATGGCGTCCTTGCCAAGCAGGGTCATCAGCTTCATATGATGGGTGGTAAAGGTTCCGTCTTCGTACAGGTCAATGATGCGGCCGCCCCGGATGTCATCGTGCCCGGACATGTCGTAGCCCATCGCACCGTCGTATGCCATGGTGATGCCGCAGTATTCCCCCTGGAATTCGTTGTAATGCTCGTGCCCGCAGAAGATGCCTTTCACGTCTCCCCGCTGCAGACAGGCCATAAACAGCCCGGAGTTCAGTTCACTGCCGCAGATTCCCTCTCGTTTCCGGCCGATGAAGTTCGTGTCTTCCGGATTCCGGTAGAGCAGGTTGTACTCGATGATGGGCACATGGAGAAACAGGGAACCGGGGATTTTCCGGCCTGCTTCCTTTTCCCGGCGCAGGGATTCCTGATAGTACCACATCACCTGATCGAACAGGGGAGAGGCCTGCACATGCCCGTCCCCGAAGCATTTGGGCAGAATGAACCGTGTGTCCGCCGGCAGACCGAAATGGGAAACATAGTCTCTGACTTCGCTGTGGGAGTCCAGCGCCCAGAGATGCCAGGCAGGGGTATCGTCCCGGGAGGAAAGCACCGGCAGACAGTAATTGCCCACACCGGAAATCTCCTCCGGCCCGGCCTGGGACAGACAGAGGGGAAAGGCTTCGTACACCGCTTCCATCTCTTCCTTGGTCATCCGGTCTTCCGGGTCATGGTTGCCGAACACATGGGCCCAGGGGATGCCCCGCTTCTGGACGGGTTCCATGACACGGGTGAGAAAATCGTGCAGAATCTCCGGTGTGATCCCGCAGAGCTGATCTCCTCCCAGCATGACGAAATCCGGCCGGGCACAGTCCACCAGTGCCTCGATCCCCCGGGTCAGCTTGGGATTGAAATCCGGTTTTCCGTGGAAGTCGGACATCATCAGTACCCGGAAATGCCCGTCCGGCCGGAAACGGAGTACAGGTTTGTCAGCCATACCGCACCTCTTACAGCGTCACATCGGCATATACGGGAGAATGGTCCGTGGCGTCCAGTGCATTCTGATCTTCCACCACCATGTAGTTCTGTACGGCAAACTGTCCCAGACCTACGATATGGTCAATGGAACCGGTATGGTCAGCGGTGGTCTTTTTTCCGTGGTATTTTCCGTCCTCACCCTTCACCGGGTCACCGTGGTGGGAGCAGATGTCGGTTTTGGTTTCCGCCAGATCCCACAGATGCCGGATGTGGTGGCCGCCGTACACGGTGAATACGCCGCTGTCGCATCTGGTGTTCATATCTCCGAAAGCGAAGACAGGGCAGTGCCACCGGCCATGGATGTATTCCATCAGGGAGGAAAGCTGTTCGGCATTGATGACCCGTACGGCGTCATGTTCCGGCCCGCCCTTGTACCAGAAATGGGTATTGCATACGGCAAAAACGGTTTCCCCGTCTTCAAACACCGCCCAGGTGATTCCCTTGGAAGGGTCAGGGGTGTCCGTCAGGTGTTCGTACCCCTTGGCAAGGGGATGGAGTCTTTTGTTGTACAGAAACGGTACAAAATTGTCGTGATGGGTCAGCTCGGTACCCATGGGAGCATAGGTGTCGGCCAGCGCTTCAAACAGACCGCTCTGCCACCAGCCCTTTGTGATTTCCTGCAGCCCCAGTATATCCGGTGCATACTTCCGGTAAACAGAAAGAATCTGGTCTATACGCACATCCACAGGGTTTCCAAAGTAATCTCCCCAGATATTGCTTGTCATAATACGCATAATATACCTCCAAACCAGGTAAGAGATATGAAATAAGATGTAAGAAGTATACGGTTTTTCTGTATGTATCTTGTTATTTCTGATCTCTTATTTCTGACTTCTTATTTCCAAAGGAACTGCACCACCGGGAATACCTTTTCCACCATCAGTCTGGCGTAGATTTCCGGGCATTCCTCCGGCGCATGGGTTTCCTGTACCAGATCGGCCATACGCAGGCGGCCAAGGGATGTCAGCCGGAACAGTGCGGCCATGTCATCTCTGGTTGTCCACCAGCCGGGATGGGATTCCTTGTCGGGACGGGCCAGGGTGTGGGCGCCGATGAGGGTGATCCCGGGGCCGTGTACCTTCCGGTAGTAGTCGATGGTGAAGTCAGATTCTCTGGTGCAGCCCAGCAGTGCCACCCGGCCGAACCGTGCCATGCAGTCCAGTACCTGATCCAGCGCCTTGCCGTTGCCGGTGACTTCAATGGCTACCTTCACCCCGCCGGTGAGCTTCTTGACAGTGGACACGAAATCTTCAGCAAAGGGATCCAGCGCAACATCCGCCCCCAGTTCCAGAGCCCGTTCTCTCTTGGCGGGAGAGGGATCCACTGCGATGATGGGAGCAGCTCCGGCAATCCGCAGAAGCTGTACGGCAACCTGTCCCAGAACCCCCTGTCCCATGACAATGGCGGATTCCCCGATTTCCAGACGGCATTTCCGGATGGCGGCCAGCGGGAAGGTACCGATCAGTCCCAGCGCACCGTCTTCCCAGCTGACATTGTCCGGCAGCTTGTGGATGTTGTCGACGTCCTTGATGACATACTGGCTGTGGGTGCTCCAGGAAACGGCCACTCTGTCCCCCGCCTGCACATGGGTCACCCCTTCACCAACGGCCTTCACGTACCCGGCACAGCTGTATCCCAGCCTGCGGGGAAAGTATTTTGTCATGTCGGGAAGACCGGGCGCAATGCTGATATTGGGATTGCCCACCAGATTGGCCCGTTCGGTACCGCTGCTGATGGTGGAGCGTACGGTTTCCACAAGCACTTCTCCGGCACCGGGCGCACCGATTTCATTTTCCTGCAGTTCTGCAATGCCGGGTGCGGTGAATACGATATATTTGTTTTTCATTGTACATCCTCCTTGACGGTCATAACAACCTTTCCGATGTTTTCGCCTTTGTACAGCATTTCCTGTGCCCGCTCGGCTTCGGTGATGGGCAGGACAGCATGAATTTTCAGCGGGATTTCCCCGGATTCAATCTTCGGCCACACGGTTTTCACCAGATCCGCCAGAATTTCTCCCTTCACTTCAGGAGACTTGCTGCGCAGTGTACTGCCGATGAGCTGGATGTTTTTCACATACACGTTCCGGAAGTCCACATCGGAAATGTCACCTGCCAGCGTGGCAATGATGATCCAGCGGCATCCTCTGGCAACATAGGGAAGACTTTCTCCCAGTGACGGCCCGCCCAGACAGTCGATGGCAATATCCACCGGATGCCCGGCCGCTTCTTCTTCCCGGAGCACATCCGCCATGGATTCCCGTTTGGTGTCCACGATCCGATCCGCATGGAGGTATTCCACCAGCTCCGCTTTTTTTGCGCCCCGTACGGTGGTAATCACCCGCAGTCCCAGAGACTTTGCCAGAGGAATCACCACACTGGCCAGTCCGCTTCCGCCGGCATGCATCAGCAGGGTGTCTCCCGCTTTGGCACCGCCGATCCGGCACAGGTTCAGGTATGCCGTGGCAAAGGCTTCCGGCAGGGCAGCGGCTTCGGTCATGGAAACCCCTTTTGGGATGGGCATACACATACAGGAGGGCACGGTCACATACTGGGCATATCCGCCGCCCCCCAGCAGAGCGCACACGGCATCCCCGATTTTCCAGCGGCCTTCTGCTTCCGCTTCGGGAGACAGGGCGCAGATCACCCCGGATACCTCCAGCCCCGGCCAATCGGGACACCCCGGCGGCGGCGGATATTTGCCTTCTCTCTGGAGCAGATCCGCCCGGTTCAGGGCAGCCGCTTCGATCTTTACAAGGCAATCCTCCGGCCCGCAGACAGGATCCGGCACATTGTCCCAGCGCAAAGATCTATCGTCGTTCACTAAAATTGCTTTCATTTATTCCACCCCGCAACATTTCAGTACAAGCTTGTACAGTTCCAATTCGTAATCCAGC
>JAFQGY010000045.1 GCA_017415325.1 Clostridia bacterium | reverse complement strand
GAAGAAGGAAGGCATGGTGAAGTCCGTGGCTGCTTCTACTGTGCTCTGTGTTGGTATGGGGGATATCGGCGGTGCGTTCCTGAAGCGGTGCAAAGCGTTGGGTGCATACACCATCGGCGTGAAGCGTACTGTTGGTGAAAAGCCAGAATGGGTGGATGAACTTTATACAATTGAAGATGTGGATCAGCTGCTGCCGAGAGCAGATGTACTGGCACTGGTGCTGCCGGAAACTGCGAAGACGTATCATATGTTTAACGAAAAACGGCTGAGCCTGCTGCGAAACGACGCTATCGTGCTGAATGTGGGCAGAGGGAATACGGTGGATAACCTGGCATTGGCAAACATGCTGGATGAAGGACGTCTGGCAGGGGCCTGTCTGGATGTATTCGAGCCGGAACCGCTTCCGGAAAATCATCCGCTGTGGGATGCACCGAATACCATTATTACGCCCCATGTGACTGGTGGAATGAATCTCCAGTATACACTGGATAAGATTGCAGATATCGCTGCAGAAAACCTCCGCAGATTCTGTGCGGGAGAAACACTGATAAATGAAGTGGATTTTGTGGAAGGATACGCGAAAAAATAAAACACTTATATAAAAAATCCCGGTTCGTGCTGCGAACCGGGATTTTTATGTTCGGGATTGTTATTTTGCAGGAGATACTTCAATCACCAGATCGCTGAGCGGGAAGCTGCAGCAAGGGTGAATGTAACCGTAGATGTAGTCAGCCTCTCTGCGGCCGTCACGATGATGTCGGGCTGGGCGTTCTGTTCGGTCTGGAACTGTATAAGTACGAATTTGCCGGTCTGATCATGCATGCGGAACATCTGGAAGCGGTACACGGCGTTGGCCCCCATACCATCAGTGTGCCCAGACTGAAGAAA
The DNA here is from genome assembly GCA_017415325.1 of Clostridia bacterium. Lineage (GTDB taxonomy): Bacteria > Bacillota > Clostridia > Oscillospirales > CAG-272 > UMGS1696. The sequence goes on along the minus strand of JAFQGY010000045.1, from coordinate 2,955 downwards.
GCGGACGACATTGATCCGGATGCATTCGACAACGGCATCGATGATGACACCTTTGCCAAGATCACTGCCTGCATCCGTCTGGCAGTTCCCTACACAGGCATTATTATTTCCACCAGAGAAAACGAAAAGGTTCGCGGCAGACTGCTGAACTGCGGTGTTTCTCAGGTGAGCGGCGGCTCCAGAACTTCTGTGGGCGGCTACACCGAAGAAGAACGGCCTCACGACACCGAACAGTTTGATGTATCCGACCAGCGCTCTCTGGACGAAGTGGTTCGCTGGCTCATGGAAAACGGGCATATTCCGTCCTTCTGCACCGCCTGCTACAGAGAAGGACGTACCGGCGACCGGTTTATGAGTCTGTGCAAATCCGGTCAGATCTTAAACTGCTGCCATCCCAATGCCCTGATGACACTCACCGAGTATCTGGTTGACTATGCTTCTGACGCTACGAAGGAAGTGGGATTCCGGATGGTAGAAGAAGAACTGAACCGGATTCCCAAGGAAAAGGTGCGGGATATTGCCAAGCAGAATATTGAAGATATCAAGAATTCCAACCGCCGTGACTTCCGTTTCTGATGGTTCTCCGGCGGATCAAAAACAATGAATCGGGGAGGATTTTATGGGACTGAATGATACTGTATCTGCGGAACGGGTGCACATCGGCTTTTTCGGCAGACGGAATGCCGGGAAATCCAGTCTTGTGAATGCCGTGACGGGGCAGGCATTGTCTGTGGTTTCCGATGTACGCGGCACCACCACCGACCCTGTGAAAAAAGCCATGGAGCTGCTGCCCATCGGGCCTGTGGTCATTATTGATACCCCCGGCTATGATGATGAGGGGGAGCTGGGCCTGCTGCGGGTAGAAAAAACGAAAGAAATTCTGGCGAAAACAGATGTGGCTGTACTGGTTGTGGATGCTTCCGCCGGAATGGGAGACACGGAAACAGAACTGCTTTCCATCATCCGGGAACGGAAAATCCCCTGTATCACGGTATACAACAAATGTGATCTGCAGCTCCCGGAAGTAAAGGAAAATGAGATCTGTGTCAGTGCTTTAACCGGAACAGGGATAACAGAACTGAAGGAAAAGATTGGTGCGCTGGCCAAAACAAAGGAAAACACCAAGCGGCTTGTTGCCGACCTTCTTTCTCCCGGGGATGTTGTGGTGCTGGTAATTCCCATTGATGAATCGGCTCCCAAAGGACGGCTGATCCTGCCCCAGCAACAGACCATGCGGGACATTCTGGATGCCCATTGTTCGGTGGTTTGCTGTCAGGACACGGAACTTTCCCAGACACTGTCCATGCTTGCCCAAAAGCCCAGACTGGTAATCACGGATTCTCAGGCCTTCGGACGGGTTTCCAGAGATGTTCCGGCGGACATTCTGCTGACCTCCTTCTCCATTCTGTTTGCACGCTATAAAGGGGATCTGGCGGAACTGGTGCGCGGTGCCGCTGCCCTTTCCGGTCTGCAGGACGGCGACAAGGTACTGATTTCCGAAGGCTGTACCCATCACAGACAGTGCGGAGACATCGGATCGGTAAAGATTCCGGCGTGGATCGAGAAATTTTCCGGTGCGAAGCCGCAATATGCCTTTACATCGGGTGGAGAATTTCCTTCCGACCTGTCACCGTATAAAGTGGTTGTCCACTGCGGCGGGTGCATGCTGAATGAAACGGAAATGGGTCATCGGATCCGTGTGGCTGCTGAGGCCGGGGTTCCCATGGTAAATTATGGGATTGCCATTGCACGGATGCATGGGATACTGGAACGCAGTCTTGAACCGTTTCCGGATATGCTTTCTCTGCTGAATCAATAAGTCAAAGAACCGTCTTTCCATGAGCCCTTATGCTTACGGGAGGCGGTTTTTATTCATTTTTTATTTACATGTCTTTCATACCGAAAGCACAACCTCCGGCAGAATTTGTTATATAATATCAACTATGCGATAAACCATTCTTTCTGTACCAAGGAGTTTCATTATGTCTAAACGTTCTCTATGTATCATTCTTCTGGCCGGCATACTTCTCGGTTCCACAGTTTCCTGCGGCTCCGGAACAGAACCGGAAACGGATACACCGGACACTGCTGCAATATCCGAAGTAAATCAGGAAGAAGCGCGCACACCGGAAGCTGTCGCAGCCGTTTATGCGGACCGGGATTATGATGGATATACCTTCCGTGTCGGCGTACGGGACGAGCTCAACTGGGAAACCTTTGATGTGGTGGCAGAAGAGCTGACCGGTGAAGCAATCAACGATGCCGTATACAACCGGAATACCATACTGGAAGAAACCATGAATATCCGGATCACGGAAATCCGTCATGACCGTCCTGCCAACAATCTTTCCCAGTCCGTAACAGCCGGTACCGATGACTATGACACGGTCACAGACGGTCTGTTCATTGCCGCTCCTCTTGTCACACAGAATATGCTGCTGGATTACCGGAATATTTCGACCATACATCCCGAACAGTTTTACTGGGATCCCCAGATATACGATGACTGTTCCATCGCCGGAAAAACCTTCATGAAGACCGGAGATATTTCCATCATGGACAATCTGGGGACCTGGTGCATGCTGTTCAACAAGGATCTGATCCGGGATCATGGACTGGACAACCCCTATACACTGGTTGAAGAGGGATCCTGGACACTGGATAAGATGGATGAAATGGCCTCTGCCGTTCTGCTGGATACCGACGGGGACGGTATCTGGACCGAAGCGGATACATATGGTTTTCTGACAGAAGGCTACAACAATATTGCCCTCTGGTCCTGTGCGGGACTGAAGATTCTCACCAAGGATGCAAAGGATCTTCCTGTATATTCCTATGATACAGAACAGGCGCTTGATGTACTGACTAAAGTACTGGATATCCAGTATGCCGATTATTCCAACATGGGTTCCGGCTCCACTGTTGTTCACGGTGGTCTCAATGCTGACGCGCCTT
>JAFQGY010000044.1 GCA_017415325.1 Clostridia bacterium | reverse complement strand
GGCTCGAACCTATGACCCTCTGCTTGTAAGGCAGATGCTCTCCCAGCTGAGCTATGCTTCCATTCATCTTTGTGAACTTTCACTAAATTTCAACCCATCCGATTGGCTTCGGTTTGTTGTTTTAGTGGTTGTCCCTTCGACGTATAAGATTATACCACACCCACTTCCGTTTGTCAACCCCTTTTTTCAAAAAAATCAAAACTTTTTTCAGATTTTTTCATTCTTTTTTTCCGTGGTCCCAAACAACCTTCCCCACAGAAAAACAGATGAGCCCGTTTCCGAACCCATCTGCAGTATGTATGTTTATTCTTCCACTTCCCGGTACACACGTACCCAGTCCACCAGCACCCTGTCCGGCAGCTCTTCCGGTTTGATATCCCCGGCCCAGGTTCCGAATTCCGCCGTTACCTTCACATAGGCAGGCACCTCGCAGATTTCCACCTCGGAAGTACGCCAGGTTTCTTCCCCGTCGATATAGAAGATGTACGCATCCTTCGTCCAAGCCATGCCGTAGGTGTGCCAGCCTTCGTACCAGTTTCCCTCGTACAGGCATTTGGACACAGAGCGCAGGTTTTCCCGGTAGCCGCCCCAGTGGATGGCATGGTTCACGCCCTTCCGCAGGCATTCGCCGCTTTCGATGATGTCAATTTCCACCCCGGCTTTGGCTGTGGGCAGTCCCCGTCCCATACCGCGGCACAGCACCCAGAAGGCACCCCAGTATCCCGTGGTCTTCGGCAGCTGCATCCGGGCTTCAAAGTACCCGTAGGTCTGTTCAAACCTGCCCGCAGAGCGGATGGCGCCGCTGAGGGGTCTGCCGTCTTCCCGGAGACTGGCTTTCAGAACCAGATGTCCTTCCCCGTCCAGATAGCTGTGGGCATCGTCCCAGTATCCGCCTGCGTTCTGCCGTCTGACCTCAGGGCCTCTTTCCCATTTTGTCAGATCCAGTTCGGTACCTTCAAATTCATCGGAGAAGGTCATCTCCCACCTCCGGCCGTCCGGTGTCCTGAAGTATTCCATACGAACCTCCCGTTATGTTTTTTATCCCTGCAGATAATTTTCAAAAGCCTTGATCTGTCCCGGTCTGCCGATGACGGCAATGGTATCCCCGGCCTGCAGCACCATATCCGGACGCACATCCGCCGTGAGCTTGTCGTTCTGCTCCACTGCGATAATGTTCAGACCGAACTGCTGCCGGAGATTCAGTTCCAGCACCGTTTTTCCGGAAACCCGTTCCGTCAGGGCGATTTCCATAATGTCAATGTCTTCGGACAGAGAGATATATTCCAGCACATGGGGTGCAATGAGCTTGTTGGCCAGCCGCATGGCCATATCCTTTTCGGGATATACCACTTCCGCTCCCAGCGTCGTCAGCACCTCTCCCTGTTCCTCGCTTTTGGCCTTTGCAATGACCCGCTTCACGCCCAGCCGCAGTACGGTCAGGGTCGCCAGAATGCTGGTGTCGATCCGTTCCCCGATACCAATGATCACAACATCACATTCCGCCAGTCCTATGGCTTCCAGATTTTCTCTGGTCAGCTCGTCCACCCGGTAGGCATTGTCCGTGAACGCCGCCGCCTGATTGATTTTGCTCTGTTCTCTGTCCACCACCAGAACTTCCCGTCCGGCCGCCGCCAGAGCCTGTGCCAGAGCCATTCCGAACCGCCCCAGCCCGATTACCCCATACAGGGTTTCAAATTTCCGTTTTTTCTTAGCCATAACAGCAACGGGAGATCAGAAGTAATCCATCAGAGTTACGAGATACACTGCGTATCTGCACCCTTACGCATTACCCATCTTCCTCCCCGACCTCCTGTAGTATTTATAAAAATATCTCTTATCTCTGATTTCTTATTCATCCAATGGGCAGATTTTCTTCCGGCAGGGACACACCCGTATCCGGTTCTCTCACCCAAAGGGAAGCAATGGTCAGCGGCCCCAGTCTGCCGATATACATGGTCAGCACCAGTACGATTCTGGCAGCCGCGCCGAAATCTGCGGTAATACCGGTGGAAAGCCCTACCGTGGCCACAGCGGAAACCGTTTCAAACAGAATATCCGCCATACCCATTTCCGGTTCCAGCACACACAGCAGTGTGGACACAGCGATCACCAGAATCAGCCCCAGCGACAGCACCACAAAAGCCTTATGCTGTGCTTCTTCCGGGATCCTTCTGCGGAACGCTTCCGGCGGATGATTGGTGGAAGCGGAGCGCAGGGAGGCAAAGGCCACAAAAATCGTGGTTGTTTTCATCCCGCCGCCGGTGGATCCGGGAGAGGCCCCGATGAACATCAGCACCATCATCACAAGCAGCCCGGCACGGGTGAACTCCCCGAAGCTGAACGTGGCAAACCCCGCTGTTCTGGCGGTGACACTGGCAAAAAATGCGCCCAGCCAGGTAATCGAAGTGCCTTCGGTGATTTTGATCAGAATCGTCCCCGCCGCCAGCAGAACCGCCGTAACAGCCAGTACCACTCTGGTATGCAGGGTATACCGTTTTGTTTTTCTGCCGATCCAGAGATCCCTGACCACAAAGAAGCCGATGCCCCCCAGAATGATCAGCAGACTTGTCACCAGATTCATGGCAGTATCATGGGCATACGGGAGCAGGCTGTTTCCCTGCCCGAACACGTCAATCCCGGCATTGTTGAAGGCCGCAACCGAATGGAACACAGACAGCCATGCCGCCCGTCCCACGGAGTATTCCCGCAGCAATATACAAAAGGTTGCCGCCGCCCCTGCCAGTTCCACCCCGAAGGTAAAGCCCAGCACCAGCCGGATCAGAGACCATACCCCTTTCAGCGTGGGATAGTTCAGCGCTTCCTTGATTAGCAGCCGTTCCCGGAAGTTCAGCCGCTGTCCCGTCAGAGCCAGAAGTCCCACCCCGATGGACGTGATGCCCAGTCCGCCGATCTGGATCAGCAGAAGCAGCACCGTCTGTCCGAATGCAGAAAAAGTACTTCCTGCATCCACCGTCAGCAGTCCCGTCACGCATACCGCACTGGTGGCCGTGAACAGCGCATCCGTAAAGGACACCTCCGCCCCCGGCGCATGGGAAACCGGCAGCATAAACAGCACCGTTCCCAGAAAGATCACCGCCGCAAACCCCAGTGCGATCAGTCGCCCGGGGGATATTTTTTTCAGAAATCGATTCATAAGCCATCCCTTCTGCTGCCGGAATCAAAGTCCGTCCGCCATAATGGGGGTATATGCCCGGAATGCAGAGGGGATGGAATATGTATCCATGTCGCCCATCCATGCGTATCCCTCCGGCAGCACCACCGCTTCTTCCGTCTGCGCCATCCATCCGCACAGCGTCCATTCCACATGGGTGAAGATATGTCTGGCCGCCGGCAGAGGAAAGGTGATCTCCGCCCGGATTCCCAGTTTTTCCGCCAGAGAGAGCATTTCTTCCTCCGTACACAGCTTTTCCGCCGTCAGAGGCTGCCATAGCCCCGCCAGAAGCCCTTTGTCCGGCCGCTTCATCACCAGCCACCCCGCAGGAGAACGCACCAGCAGCACCGTTACATCCACTGCAGTACGGGGTTTCTTTTTCGTCTTCACCGGCAGTTCTTCCACCAGTTCTCCTCTGTTTTCCATCCCGAGACACAGATCCCGGAGAGGACACCGTGTACAGTCGGGAGAGCGCGGCGTGCAGACCAGTGCTCCCAGTTCCATCAGCGCCTGGTTGAAATCCCCGGCAGCATCCGGCGGCAGCTGTTCTCTGACCCGCTCTGTAATGTCTTCCTTGGTCTCCGGCAAAAGTACATCCCGGTCATCGTCATACAGTCTGGCGAATACCCGCAGTACGTTTCCGTCCACTGCAGGTACCGGAATCCCCATGCTGATGGACGCAATGGCCCCCGCCGTATAGGCACCGATCCCCGGCAGCTTCAAGAGTTCCTCATATGTCCGGGGCAGTTCTCCGCCATACTGTTCACAGACCACCTGCGCCGCTTTCTGCAGATTGCGCACCCGGCTGTAGTAGCCAAGCCCTTCCCACAGCTTTGTCAGCCGTTCGGGATCACAGGCCGCCAGCGCATGTACATCCGGCAGAGCATCCATGAACCGTTCGTAATAAGGCAGAACCGCCGCCATTCTCGTCTGCTGCAGCATGATTTCGCTGACCCAGATATGGTACGGCGTGGGATCGTCCCGGAAAGGCAGGGAACGTCTGGTGGCCTGAAACCATCCCAGCAGCGGCGGTGCAATAGGATATAACAGATTTTTCATCATTCCACAGTTTCTCTATTTCATATAATATTCCGATTCCAGCTGTGCCAGTGTCCCGAAGGTGTATCCCCGGTCGATCACATACTGCAGCAGCCAGGGCAGCAGTTCTTCCGTCTCCGCCACATTGTCATGCATCAGAATGATCCGGGTGTCGTAGGCACAGTTTTCCCAGGTTTCGATAAAGGTCTGTTTCCAGTATGTGCGGCTGTCCATGCCCTCCGGTCTCTGGAACAGTACCCCGTCATTGGTCAGAATATTCCAGTCAAAAATCCGGAATCCCATCCCGTGCAGCCCGTCGATCATGGACTGTCTCTGCGCTGCCCCGAAATAACTGCTGACAGATCCGCCGGGGAAACGGAAACAGAGATCCGGCGACTGGGGCAGGGCACCGACTGTCGTGACAATGTTCTGCCACCGCTGTACGTCTGCCAGCAGGGATGCGGTATCGGCATAAATGGACTGATACTCGTGGGTAGTCCCGTGGCTGGCCAGCAGATGCCCGTCTTCGGTAATCCGCTTTGCCGTTTCGGGATATTTTTCCACGGATTTTCCCAGTGTAAAGAAGGTCGCCGGAACCCCATACAGGCCCAGCGTATCCAGAATCTGTTCCGTATAGGCGGACGGACCGTCATCAAAGGTCAGATACACCATATTGGTTCCATCCGGCGCCGCAGTCTCCCTCTTGTGTCCGCTGAGAGTCAGGGTAACCGGCACGGCAGGATTCACATAGTATCCTTCTTCGTCCCCATACCCGGCATAGTCCATATACACCACATCTCCCGCAGGCTGCACACTGTAACAGAACTGAATCTCATAGGGCACTCCGGCTTCCTCCAGCAGAGGAACGGCTGTGTCTCCAGTATCCGCCAGTCCGGCCGGCAGATGTACAGACCCATAGGCATCCATTCATTCCTGCTTCGTCATTTCTCCGGGCTGTTCCCTGTGCGTCTGTGCCCGCAGCATCGGCACCGTCTGTCCGGCAGGAATCAGAAATGCCGCAGAGGGAGTGGCGGGATCATGGTTGTTCTGCAAAAAAACAAAATCCGAAAACAGATACACACCAACGCTGTACACCAGCAGAATGGTCGCAAAAAAAGTCAGCGCAGCCGCACGGACCGCAATGCCCTTTTTCCATTTTCGTTTGGTACTGTTTTTCAAGATCGGCTTCTCCTGTTTTCGGGGGATGGTTTGATTCTTTTCTATTATTATAGCAGTATTCGACCCGTTATGCAAGAGGATGATAGGCTTTTGTCTTAATTTTTACAATTCAACGGAATCCCGTAAAATATATACTCCTGCCGTACAGTATCTGTCCTACGGAAGGCCGTGCAAAATAAGTTGAAATTTTTCAAAGAAATTTGCAAAAAGGGGTTGACAACGGGAGGAGGCTGTGATATAATACAGTACGTTGACACGGCAACTGCCGCGAAGACAAAAACGGAAGCATAGCTCAGCTGGGAGAGCATCTGCCTTACAAGCAGAGGGTCATAGGTTCGAGCCCTATTGTTTCCACCACACTTTGTAAAAAACGAAGTGCTTCGTATCCAATAGGGTACGAAATGGCCCGGTAGTTCAGTTGGTTAGAACGCTAGCCTGTCACGCTAGAGGTCAGGGGTTCGAGTCCCCTTCGGGTCGTTTGCCTCTGTAGCTCAGTTGTTAGAGCAGGGGATTGAAAATTCCCGTGTCGGTGGTTCGATTCCGACCGGAGGCATAGGACGTATTGCAAGGTGCGTCTGATATGCGGATTTAGCTCATTTGGTAGAGCGCGACCTTGCCAAGGTCGAGGTGGCGGGTTCGAGCCCCGTAATCCGCTTGAAGCGAGTATCTGAAAAGGTGCTCGCTTTTTTCGTTTTGTTTTCATCCTCCGGCAGTTCAAAGACAATCCGCCTTCCCGGGGCAGGCAGTACCCTTTCTCCGCACAGGCAAAAAATACCGCCCGATGGTTTGACCCATGAGCGGTATTCTCAGAAAAATTGGTTTACCGGGATTAGATCTTTTCCTTAACCTTGGAAGCCTTACCAACTCTGTCTCTCAGGTAGTACAGCTTAGCACGGCGAACCTTACCGTAACGGATAACGTCCACAGATACTACATGGGGAGAGTGGAGGGGGAAGGTCTTTTCTACGCCGCAGCCGTAAGCTACACGACGTACAGTGAAGGTTTCGGAGATGCCGCCGCCGTGACGGGCGATAACGGTCCCTTCAAACATCTGCACTCTTTCTCTGGTACCTTCTTTGATGAGGTTGGCAACGCGAACGGTGTCACCGATATTGAAGGACGGTACGTTTTCCTTCAGCTGCTCTTTTGTAAAAGCGTCGATCTTGAGATTCATATTCGACTCCTCCTGATACTGGACATTCGTGCGGAGCGTTCGCAGAGGACTGTCCGTTTTTTATGAAGCGGGCATACAGCCACACATACTTCGTTATTGTACCATATTTCGTCAGTTCTGTCAAGGGAATCAGGCAGTTTTCATCCCCGGAACAATTGCCGAATTTGCAGCATATGTTTCCCCGATCCCGGTACTTTTAAACAAAAGCTCAGTTTTCAATGCATTTCAGCCCGCTGATGCATACCAGAATCAGAATAAAGTGGGGCACCATCACCAGATACCACCCGGCAAGCAGCACAGCCGACAGAATATGTCCCGCCGCCAGCAGCATACAGGCCGCCGCCATGAGGATTCTGCCCTTCTGCTTTTTGTACAGCGCCATCCCCAAAAGTCCCAGCGGCACCGCCAGCACAGACACAACCATCCCCACCGCCATATTCTGCACACTTCCGCCGGTGGCATACACCATCCCTAGACAGGTCACGGCAGGCATCACATATAAAATCAGCGCCACACAGGCAAACACAAACCGGTCACGCCGCTTTTCCGCCGGGGTTTTGGCCGGTGCGGCAGGCTTCTGCGGAGCGGTATTTCTCTTGGACTGACCATTCGGTCTTGACTTGGACATAGCAAACCTCGCAAATTTCTCATTTTGTACCAGTATACCACAAACTCTGCCCCATTCCAAGATCTATCCGGAAATATTCCGTAAACTTTTCCCTTTTATCCCTTTCGCTCCCGCAGAACCGCATATTTCGGATCCCTGTCAATCCGTTCCAGAAGGGCCTCAGACAAGCCGCTACGGTATCCGCTGAAAACATCTGTATGCCACCGGGGCCACTTGCCGTATACAACATCCTGCGCCTCTTTCACAAAGGGACCGCTATAGGTGAAAACCGTATTCTCCCGCACCGCTTCATATGCCGTTCCATGCGCAAAGGCACGATCAAATGCCGCAAGCGCTTCTTCCGGATCCGCTGTACGGGCAGCACAAAGCAGATACAGCCGGCACAGTGTAAGATGGTACTGCCCGCATTGTCCATCCGTAAACAGAGACTCAAACAGCTGCGCAAAACTGTTGAGCGTTTCTGCTGCATATGCATCTTCTATGGTGCCGATGGTATGGATTGTTCTCTGCAGGGCACCGGCCAGTGTGTCCATCAGGGCGAGGATCTCGTTTCCATACCGTTTTTGGCGTTCTTCTCCGTCTGCAGCCATGGCAAGCATGGTTTCACGGCAGAAGTGTGCCGGTGTGCAGGCGTGTGCCAGCGTTTCCGCCCGCTCCGTCTCTCCCATCCATCCGTACAGAAGCATCAGTCTGGCCAGTACGGCATCTCTGTCTTCCGGTGCCGGCTGCAGTGTCAGTACCTTTTCCAATACTGCCGTACCTTCCCGGAACCAGGGATTTTTTCTGTTGTATTCCGTATCGTTCAGCGGAACCCCGTCCTCTCCCATACACCGCCGGGCGCCATGGTTTTTTGTCCCATACAGACAAAGTGCAAATCCCAGCCGGAGCAGAATCTGTTCTTCTTCCGGAAATTCCAGCAGTGCTTCCCGCAGTTCTGTAATGCATTCTTCCGTTACGGCATTGTGTGCAATCCGGCTGTCCGCTTCTGTCAGAACCGATGCAATCCGCTCCTGCCTGTCACCGTCATATCCAAACAGCTCGTCGATGGATACATGAAAATAATTGGCAATCCGTGGAATCATTTCCACATCCGGGTAGCCGCCGCCCGACTCCCACCGGGACACAGCCTGGGTGGACATCCCCAGTGCTTCCGCAAGAGCCTCCTGTGTCTTTCCCTCTTTCCGCCGCAGGGTACGGATCATTTCTCCCATTTTCATCTGTGTATCTCTCCATAACAAAAATATTCACCGGTGTACCTACAGTATAGCAGATACAACCGGTGAATACAATCATCCATGTATTGTTGTCTTATCCAGCATTCGTGGAATTACTGTGCGTCTTCCTCGCCGGACTTCTTTTCCGCCAGCTTGTCGCCAATCTTCTGGAGAGCCACGACAAAAGCGATGATGACGCCGATGACGATCAGAATGCAGGCCATGCCCACACCCATGTAGTACAGGTTGGATACAAAGTTCAAGGGATTAAATACCATTTTCTATACCTCCCCTTAATGCATGAAGAACTGCAGGATCAGACCACCGGCAATAACGGATGCGATCTGACCGGATACGTTTACGCCGATGGAGTGCATCAGCAGGAAGTTCTGGGGGTCTTCCTTCAGGCCCATTTTGTGTACGATACGGCCGGACATGGGGAATGCGGAAATCCCGGCGGCACCGATCATGGGGTTGATCTTCTTGCCTTCCTTCAGGAACAGGTTCAGAAGCTTGGCAAACAGCACACCGCCTGCGGTATCGAATACAAATGCCACCAGACCCAGACCCAGGATCAGCAGGGTATCCAGCTTCAGGAAGGATTCTGCGTGCATCTGGGAGGCAATGGTGATCCCCAGGAAGATGGTAACCAGGTTGGCCAGCACCTTCTGGGCGGTTTCGGACAGGGAGTTCAGCACGCCGCATTCCCGGATCAGGTTACCAAACATCAGGAAACCGATCAGAGAAACGGATTCGGGGGATACAAGCCCCGTGATGATGGTAATCACGATGGGGAACAGGATCTTGGTCAGTCTGGATACGGGCTTGCCGTGGTAGTCCATCCGGATCAGCCGTTCCTTGCGGGTGGTCAGCAGCTTGATTACCGGCGGCTGGATGATGGGTACCAGAGCCATGTAGGAGTAGGCTGCCACCATGATGGCGCCCAGATACTGGGATTCCAGCATGTTGGCAACGACGATGGAGGTGGGTCCGTCTGCCGCACCGATGATGGCGATGGACGCCGCGTCGTTGATTTCAAAGAACATGGAGGCCAGACACAGGGTAAAGAAAATCCCGAACTGGGCCGCCGCACCGAAGATCATCAGTTTTGGGTTCGTAAGTACCGGCGTAAAGTCGATCATGGCGCCGATCCCGATGAACAGCAGCAGGGGAAACAGCTCGTTGGCAATCCCGGCATTGAACAGAGTGGTCAGCGCCCCTTCTTCTCCGATTGCGCCGGAAAGGGGCAGGTTTACGAGGATGGTGCCGAAACCGATGGGCAGCAGCAGGGTGGGTTCCATATCCTTGGCGATGGCCAGATAGATAAGCAGCCCGCCGATGGCCCACATGACCAGGTATCTCCAGTCCATGTTCAGCAGATTCTGATATAAAATTTCCATGGTGTGCTTGTGGTTCCTTTCTGTATTTCCCGGGATCCCCCGGATTTCACCGCTGTATATCATACCACTAATTGCCTCAGAATATGTGAACTTTTCGTGAATATTTTTGATTTTTCATGAATTTCGTACAAAAAGCATCATATTAATATATAGGCGAACACATCCGGGTGTAAATCTGCCGGAAAAAACAGAAAGCCCGCCATCCCGGCAAAGGACAGCAGGCAGTGATTCTGTTTCCGGAAATCAACCGAAGATACGCCACAGGGCGAAGGGCCATACATCCTGCACCTTCTGGTACATGGCCAGCGTGTGGAAGGACAGTTCGCCTTCTTCGGTCTGTGCGGAAAGACGGTAGAACTTATAGTCTCTCGCCAGTCCCTTGGCCTTGTAGATCACAAAGCCGTCTTCTTCTTTGGTGTCGAACTTCACTTCCACCCAGTTTTCTCCGTCGTTGGAAGCATACAGAGCTGCTTCGTATTCCGTTTCGGTTTCATTCACCACGATGGAGTGGAGACGGAACGCTTCTTTTGTGGTCATGGACACAGACACGCCTTCTGCAGCACCGGCAAAGGTTACGGCAGTATCGGCAGACAGATCGTACAGGGGCACCAGGTCAGCGTTATCGGACGCCAGGGAGCTGGTAATCTGAATCTGTTCCGCATGTACCAGTTCAGGCAGGGTCAGTGCATTGGCAGCGGCGTCTTCAGCAGCCACAGTCAGCGCCATGGAACCCACAACAGCAGCAGTGCAAAGGGTTTTCAGCCAGTTTTTCATACAAAAATCTTCCTCCTCTTTTTCAGGTTCCGCCCTTTCGGGGATACATATTTCCGCAAAAGGCAGGGTATGGCTATATAGTATCACAAATGTCCCGAAAAAACAACCGTTTCCGGAAAGAATTTACCGACTGGACAAATATTTTTCCGGTATACAGCCGGAACTGCAGGCAGAACCGGTACGTAAAGAAAAAAGCCCGGGCAATATTCTCCCGAACTTTTCGCACGCATCTGTGCCGGCAGATCATCCCGCTCAGAATGCCGCGTATTCCTCTTCTGCCTGCTGTTCTTCCACAGCAATGGCAGCCTGCTTGGCAAGTTCCTCTTCATACGCCCGCAGAACCATCTCTTCCAGTTCGCCGCGGAAATCCGCATTGATGGGATGAACGATGTCCCGGTAGGTGCCGTCGGGGTTCTTGCGGCTGGGCATCACAATGAAATTCTTGTCTCTTACACTGATTACCTTGATGTCATGCAGGGCCAGCTGCCCATCGAATGTGACGGAAATGATTGCCTTCATGGGGCCTTCGTCAAAAAGTTTTCTTACCTTGATATCGGTGATTACCATGCTTCCTCCAGTTTATTCAGGTCACGTTATTTCTCTGGCAGTGTCATGTTCTTCCCGGTCATTTGTACTGTATTTTGCATTTCTGTCTTTTTTGCTGGTGCATATAGTATACACTGCCTTTGTGAAATCTATTCGATGGAAACTTGGACATTTTTTAAAATTACTGTTTACTTTTTTGAAAAATATGATATACTATTAATGAACAATAATTTCTGAAGGCTGCACAATAAAAATCCGCAGTCCGCGAGAATGATATCTGCAAACATATGAATGGAGACTGTATATGGCACTGCCCAACACACATATGGGTCCGGAGGCAATCGGCGCCCTTCTGGATGGCAAAAAGAACCTGTTTTTCGACGGCATCGGCGGCATCAGCATGAACTCTCTGGCACACATTTCCGCCCTCCGGGGCCACCATGTATCCGGATACGACCGTTCCCCTTCTCCCATCACCAGAAGGCTGGAGCAGGCCGGGATTACCGTGTACTACGAAGAAGATCCTGTCCATATGCAGGGCTGTGACGCACTGATCTACACTGTAGCCATGGGGGAAGACAATCCCGAATACCGTTATGCCGGGGTGCATAATATCCCCAGAATCTCCCGGGCGGACTATCTGGGCTACATCATGTCCGGCTACAGGGAACGGATTGGCATCTCCGGTACCCACGGCAAGTCCACCACCACCGGCATGGTCGCACGGATTCTTTCCTATGCGGGAACGGATCCCACGGTGTTCAACGGTGCGGAAATGAAGGAAACCGGCACTGTGGACCGGATCGGCGGGGATGCCTACTTCGCCTTTGAAGCCTGCGAATACATGGATTCCTTTCTGGATTTCTGTCCCTCCATTGCCATTGTGCTGAACATCGAGCTGGATCACGTGGACTACTTCCCCTCCCTTGCGGCCATCAAGAAATCCTTTACCGCTTTCATGAACAAAACCGGAAAGAACGGCTACGCCATCGTCAACGCCAACGACCCGGACTGTCTGGAAGCGGCACACGGGTACAACGGGAAACTCATCACCTTCGGCAACCGGAATCCTCTGGCGGATTACTGGTCTGCCAACATCACCACCGACCGGGGCAGAGCCTCCTTTGATGTAATGAAAGGAAAGGAAAAGCTGGCCTCCGTACACCTGCAGATCCCCGGGAAGCACAACATCAGCGACGCTCTGGCCGCCTTTGCCGCCTGCCACATCTGCGGGATTGATCCGGCTGTGATTGCGGAAGGACTGGGGGCTTATGAAGGAATCTGCCGCCGGATGGATCGTCTGGGACAGACTGCAGCAGGGGCAGACGTATACGCCGACTACGCCCACCATCCCACGGAAATCGAAGCCACCCTCTCCGGTGCTGCCGCCATGGGATACAGCCGCCTGACAGCCGTTTTCCAGCCCCACACCTATTCCCGCACCTCCCAGCTGTTT
>JAFQGY010000043.1 GCA_017415325.1 Clostridia bacterium | reverse complement strand
CACCACCAAGGCATACATCAAGGCTCAGAATCTGAAGGACTCCGCAAAGGAAGCTCTCGACAACGAAAAAGGCGATTTCTACATCTCCGAAGGCGTCAAGGTTATCATCGCCGTCATCCTCGGTTCCCTCCTGATCACTGCCATGGTTGCGCTGTTCAACTCCCAGATCATCCCCGGCATCCAGGATAAGATCACCGAACTCTTCGGCGCATACTCCGGTCCCACCATCACCGATCCCACCGTAGGCGGCTATACTACCTGATGATGAGGCACTGCCGTGATTGATCCCCGGCGGCTCATAGGGTACCCGAAATACAGATTCTTCTCACGCCGCGGTCGGCATGACCGTACAAGGTCCCGGCCTTTCCGGGGACGGTTTTACCGGAAACATAAAGCGAAACATACGGCGAAACCGACAGCGAAGCCTGTGAGAAGTCTGTTTGACGATCAGTAAAGCGAAGCCGGGAGCAGTTCTGTCCATGCATGACGGAGCTGTTCCCGGCTTTTTTCTTGGTATCAACCAATAAACCACCAGCTATGCTGGTGGAGCCAAAAAGCTTTAGCTTCAAGTTGAAAAAGAAAACCTCCTGTAGTAAAATGGAAGTGGTTTGGCGACCGCACCCCAAATACAGGAGGAATGAAAGATGAAAACATCTAACACAAATAGTTTAGCACATACAACATGGGATTGCAAGTATCATTTGGTATTTGCCCCGAAATTCCGCAGACAGATCATATACAGAGAACTGCGAGCAGACATAGGCAAGATACTGCGAGAACTATGTGAACGAAAGGGAATTGAAATCGTAGAAGCACAATGTTGTCCGGATCACGTGCATATGCTGGTGAAAATACCGCCGAAATACAGTGTTTCTGAAATCATGGGATATCTGAAGGGAAAAAGTTCGCTGATCATCTTCGACAGACACGCAAATCTGAAGTACAAATATGGAAACAGACATTTCTGGTGCAGAGGGTACTACGTGGATACTGCAGGTAAAAATGCGAAGAAGATACAAGAATACATTCAGAAACAACTTGAAGAAGATAAGCTGAACGATCAGATTTCGATAAAAAGAATATGTGGACCCGTTCACGGGTGAGCCGGTAGACAAACGCAACAAGAAATAAACCGCTTTAGCGGAAGCGAGTAAAAGTGGTGCGGGCGTCGGACCTTCGGAGCGCGAGTAGCGCTGGCCGGTAATAGCCCCTTATAGGGGCAGTGCAAACCACCGGCTAAGCCGGTGGTTTTGATTTTGTGTGGACGTGTTAGTGCGGCAGGCCCATACTTATTTATAGAACTGTCTGAACACTTTTGTACAGTTAGCCTGTGTAATAACAATACAGCAGCAGTTTGAATGAAGTATCAATATTCAATTGTCAGACGTTCATATATATCGCCATTGGAGGCAGTGAGCTGAACGCTGATTACGCAGTTGTTAAACAGTTGGTCGATACCGTTGTTTATGAATTGATCAATATCGACCGGAATCGTAATTGTAAAGATTTCACCTTTCTTTACATTTACGTTTTCAGTAGTAAGGAAGGGAGTGATTGATAGAGTAACAATACCGTCAGCCTGTGCAATTGCTGTAAATGTTACCTCACCGTTTAAGTCCCATTCGGAATTACTGAAACCATGTCCACTGGTGTTGGATCCATCGTCAACCTCGTCATTACGGTCATAATTTTCAGTAATATCCACTACGATTGTTTCATATCCGTCAAGTTCAAGAATGATGTAATTATATTCACCGGAGAGAGTTAATGTGATTGTGCCGTTGTCAGAAACTTGTATGGATCTTGCACCGACAATAGAAGGGGTTTTCGAATTGGATTCACGATAATACAGGATACCGGCTTCAGTTACAGAAAGCTTGATGGAAGAAGATGTTATAGACAATACGGTGATACCGGATGTAGAATTACCTGCACTGGTATCTTTCTTGAGAGACACATAGACAGGAGCACTTTCGTTATCATTATCATCTACATACATGAGTACAATACCGGGATAATCATTGGGATCAATATCATCAAAGGAGATTGAAGTAAGTGTGGCAGTAACATTCTCATAATCATGGAAGGAACTGCTGTTGTATGTATCCCAGAAATCTTCAGAACTTTCAAAGTAAGCCTGTGCAGAACGGGAATAATAATAATACACTCTTCCGTTACCAGATGCTTTGAAATATATTCTTGAATTGGACAGATCGCAGTAAGGCCCCTGTGTAAAACCAGAGTTGGTAGAATTCATAACATCCACAACAACAGGATGATATTCCAGACCATCAGTATCCACAAGCATGAGAATGATATACGGATAACTTTGGGTATACGTAGGATCAAACGTAAAATAGGAGACTGAAGAAGGACGGGCAGATACTGTGCCGCGTCTACCACTGGCAGAGGAATGATAGGCATTCATGAAAGCTTCAGAAGATTCAATATTGCTGGATTTTGAGAAATACCAGAATACGGTACCCGAATTTTTGGGCTTAAACGTGATTTCAGTGGAACCTGTAATTTGGGGATCCATAATAAATCCTGTGTCGATGGCAATTTCCAGCAGGAAAGGAGTAAACTGGTTGCTGGAGTTATCCTCAATACAGAAAACGATATAAGGATACTTTTCTGCTTTATCAGCGTCGTATGTTAAGATACCGGTTTTATTTTTTACAACACTGTTTTTTGAATTACCATGTTCTGTACGATAAGTGGCGAAGAAATCATTAGGTGTAGGTACCTTATCCGAATCTGTGTAATAATAATACATGGTACCGTTTACACTTGATTCGTATTCAATTGTTCCGATTGTTGTAATGTGAGGTTTTATCTTGAAACCATTATCGCCAGCGGCAATAATTACAGGATTGTATTTCTGACCGTTTGCGTTCTTGAGAAGGATAACAACAAAGGGATAATCGGAGAGTATGGATTCATTGAGTTCAAGCGTATCGCTCTTGCCGGCATGTACGGTTTCAGTGTTCTTTCTGGAATTGTTTACGTTTTTAAAATTTGTGTCAAACTGGGCAGTGGAAACTTTATCGCTTGAAGAACTGTAATAATACTGAAGTGTTCCTGCAACACCGGCCGTAAAAACTATATCCATTCCGTTATAATAAGGGTCAACAGAGAAACCGGAACCGGTTGAGGCAGTGTTTTCTATACGTATAGGGGCATATGTATGTGAATCAGATTCCAATTGAATCACAACATACTCATAGTTCTGCACTTGATTTTCTGTGTAAGTATATTCAGAATAATTCTTGTACGCCAGAACATTGAAACTATCATTGTAATTTGCAGAAGCATACACGGCATAAAACTCCTCTGTAGTAGGTGTATATGCCTGATTTGTAAAGTAATAGTAAATACGTCCGTTGTCAATAGGACAGAGGTTCAGATAGTAATAACCATCAACAGAAGATACATATGGAATAGATGCAAAAGAAGTTTGGTCTTCAGAAGAACCGGAGTATACCTGAGAAGCCAGATTTGCGGTCAGTCCAGAGGCAATATTGAATTCATCGGGTAGAATTGTGGATTCAAGACCGGTAGCGTATACAAAGAGTTTGTGAATTGTGCCATTACCGGTGATACGGACACCTTTCGCATCATCATTAATAATCAGTTCATTGATCTGACAGCCGGAGGGAATATATAACCCTGTTTTGGAATTAACTGTAAGGGACTGAATACGGGTGTTATTCCCCAATGAAATACTGATGTCTGGAGCAATAGAGTCAATCTCCATTGCCGCTACTACAGTCTGGTGGAAACTGATGGGTGCAGCACCGCGAACGAAAAGGGTATCATTGATTGTGCATTCCGTAAAATTAATAACAGCATCGGATGCCCCTTCGGTCACGATCACCCGGCCGTTCAGCTTCAGACCGGACAGAGTCACGCCGCCTCTGGTGATAACCGCATTGTCAGCGGGAGCGGCGGAATCCTTGGCGTATGCACTGGTATTGTACACCGCACCGGCAGCACGGTACAGGATGGTCAGCGCTTCGGCACGGGTCAGGGTATTCTGGGGACGGAATGTATAGGTGCCGTTCTTTTCCTGGTACCCGTTGATCAGACCGGCTTTCACGGCGATCATAACGGGATCCCGGAAATGGCTGCTGATCTGGTTGTAGTCGGTGAAGCTGGAAACATCTGCCTTGGCACTGCCCAGCAGCCCCAGATACCGTACCAGCAAGGTGGTGGCTTCTTCACGGGTCAGCTGGCCGTTGGGGGAGATGCTGGTGCCGTAGTTCAGCAGGTAGCCCTGTGCGGCAGCCTTGGAAATATAGGGGTGGAACCAGTCGGATGCTTTCACGTCGCTGTAATTGATGGGAGCGGTGGCGGTCAGACCGAAGGTCTCATCCAGCATTTTGATGAATTCCGCTCTGGTAACGGTGCCGTCGGGCTTGAAGATGTATGTCCCGTTGTTCTGCTTGTAGCCGTTGAGGACATCTTTGCTTACCAGATAGTTGATCTGGGATTTTGCCCAGTGGCTGGAAATATCGGTGAAGGATACATTTGCCGCACCGACACTGACAACCGTGGACAGGATCATGATCCCCGCAAGGGCTGCAGACAGGATCGATTTCCATTTTTTCATAGGAACCTCCATAGAATAATTTACATCTGACAATATTATAACATATCCGCCGGGATTATCAAGGGCAGGAAGCCTCTTTTTTATGAGGAAATTGTTACCATTCCGAAAACCTTCCTCAAACGGATACCGGTTTGGACGAAGAAAACGGAAAAAAGTTCCCGGGTTTGCAAAATTTCTTCGTTTTTTCGATGGAGCCGGAAAGAGCAGTTCAGTCCTGACTCCGTTCCGCCAGCAGATTGTGATATTTCTGGTAGAAGCTTTCGAAATAGCCGCCGTCCATGGCATCCCGGATCTTCTGCATCAGATCGTTGTAGAAATACAGATTGTGCAGTACCGCCAGCCGCATGCCCAGCATTTCCTTGGCCTTGATCAGATGCCGGATGTAGGCGCGGGAGTGGAGACGGCAGGCAGGGCATCCGCAGTTCTCGTCAATGGGACGGGGGTCGTCGAAGTATTTTTCGTTCAGCAGATTCATCTTGCCGTGCCAGGTGAACAGATTGCCGTGGCGGGCGTTCCGGGAAGGCATCACGCAGTCGAAGAAGTCCACCCCTCTGTGTACCCCTTCCAGAATGTTCTGGGGCGTACCCACACCCATCAGGTACCGGGGCCTGTCTTCCGGCATGTAGGGTTCCACGGCTTCGATGATCCGGTACATTTCCTCCGCTTCTTCCCCTACGGCAAGCCCGCCGATGGCATATCCGGGCAGATCAAGTTCCCGGATCTGTTCCATGTGGCGGATCCGCAGGTCGGCGTAGGTGGAGCCCTGGTTGATTCCAAAGAGCATCTGCTCCGTGTTCACCGCACTGCCGCTTTCGTTGAGACGGCGCAGCTCTTCCTTGCACCGCAGCAGCCAGCGTACCGTACGGTCACAGGAATTTTTGGTGTAGTTGTATTCGGCGGGGTTTTCGATGCATTCGTCAAAAGCCATGGCGATGGTGGAACCCAGATGGGACTGGATCTGCATGGACTGTTCCGGCCCCATGAAGATGCGCTTCCCGTCGATGTGGGAGTTGAAGTATACCCCTTCTTCCTTGATCTTCCGCAGGCCTGCCAGAGAGAATACCTGGAATCCGCCGCTGTCGGTGAGGATGGGGCCGTTCCATCCGGTGAATTTCTGCAGACCGCCCATCTTGTCCACCAGAGCATCTCCGGGACGGATGTGGAGGTGGTAGGTGTTGGACAGCATGACCTGACACTTGACGTCTCTGAGGTCTTCTGCAGCGATACCACCTTTGATGGCGCCGCAGGTGGCTACGTTCATGAATACGGGGGTTTCAATGGTACCGTGGGGGGTGATGAACCGGCCCCGGCGGGCTTTGGATTCTTCTTCCTTATTTATGAGAATGAACATGATACTTTCCTTTTTTCTGTAGAATTACACCGGCAGCGGTTTATACCAGACGGGCGAACTGCCGCTCGATGGAGGTTTTCCTGATTTCAAAAGCTACAGGACGGCCGTGGGGACAGGTGCGGATCACCGATGCCCCTTCCTTTTCCGGTTTCACAAGGAGCCTGTCGCAGATCCACTGCAGATGAATCTTGTCGTATACCCTGCCTCCCTTGATGGCCGCTTTGCAGGATGCCTGCCAGAGCCGGGTTTCAAAATAGGCGGCAGAGGCGGATTCCACGGTGGCTGTGGCATCGGCCAGACGGGTGATCAGATCGGCGAACAGTTCCGCGCCTTCCGTCAGATTCAGCATATCGGGAATCTGGGTCAGCTCCACAACCGTAGTGGACAGGGAAGCGGGACTGCTCTCCCAGGCAAACCCCAGGGCACGGATACTCTCTCCGTATTCGCTCAGCATGTCCGCTTCCGACTGGAGCAGGGTCACCGGGTAGGGCGCCATGAGCATCTGTCCGGCGTGGTCTCTCTCCCGCATCCGGCGGCAAAGTTCGTCGAAAATGATCCGTTCGTGGGCGGCATGCTTGTCGATGAGCAGAAGCCGGTCTTCCAGCTGCACGAGAATGTAGGTGTTGAACGCTTCTCCCACGATCAGGTATTCCGGCGCATCGTAGGGCTGCAGGGGTTCCTGTGTCACTTCCGGTATTTCCGGTTCTGCGGCGGGGGACATATCCTGCTGGACGATGGTTTCCTGTACAGAAGCTTCCGTCTGCCCGGCATCGGATGTTTCTTCCCCTGCTTCCTCCGGCGCTTCTTCCGGGATCGGCAGTCCGCCCACCGGGATTCCATTTTCCGTCATGGGAACATCCTCCGGTGCAAAGGGCGGGATTCCAACAGGCAGATCCACAGGCATTTCTTCCGGCGGCGGTTCCATGGGCGGCAGGTCTGTGTACATTTCCGGCGGCGGCTGGGGTACATCGTCCGGGACAGCTTCCGGTACAGGAATGCTTTCCGGTGGGGTGACCGGTACAGTTTCCGGCACAGGCAATACTTCCTGCGGCACTGGTTCCGGTTCGTCCTCTTTCATGGAAGGAGGAATGGAGTGCAGAACATCCCGCCAGCTGTGCCAGTCGCTGCTTTTGGTGGGTGGGATATCTGTGCGGGCAGTCGGTGCGGCAGATCCGGTTACCGGCTTCGGGGCGGGCTTTACCGCCGGATTTTCTCCCAGACGGATCTGTTCTCCCTTCTGCCGGGGCGTATCCTGGGGAACAAAGGCATTGATGAGCCGGCGCGCTTCTTCTCCGGATGCCCAGAAATTTTTGTTTGCCGGGACGGTTTTATGTGTATCGGACATTTTCGCCTGTTCGGATGGCGATACAGTCAGTTCCGGTCGGCTGGCGGCGGCTTCCAGTGCATTCAGTACGGCATAATAGACCGCATCAAACACCAGCTTTTCGTTGGTGAACTTCACTTCCAGCTTGGTGGGATGTACATTGACGTCCACAGCACCCGGTGCAATCTCGATATGCAGCACGCAGACCGGGAACTTGTCATGGGGGATTTTGGAGGAATAGGCCTGTTCCACGGCGGCATTGGCGGTGCGGCTTTTCACATACCGGCCGTTGATGAAGAAATTTTCCAGATTCCGGTTGGGACGGTACAGGTCCGGTTCGGATACATACCCATACACCCGGATACCGTTTTCCGTACGGTCTGTCCAGAGGGAACGCTTGGCAATCTCTCTGCCGAACAGAGCGTACATGGTACCGGCCAGATCCCCGTTTCCGGCGGTGCGGAATTTCACTTCTCCGTCAGAGATGTATTTCAGCGCAATTTCCGGATGGGACAGGGCGATTTTTTCCACCACAGTGGCGCAGGCAATGGCTTCCGTGGCGTCTTTTTTCAGAAATTTCCGCCGGGCAGGGACGTTGTAGAACAGATCCTCCACCACGATGGTGGTACCGGCAGGGCATCCCGCTTCCGCCTGGGAGACAATCTCGCCTCCGTGGCATTCCAGAAGTGCCCCCATTTCCGCCTCAGGCTGACGGGACAAAAGCCGTACCCGGGCAACGGAGGATATGGCGGCCAGTGCTTCTCCCCGGAATCCCAGGGTGGCAATGCCGTCCAGATCGGCTGCGGTGCGGATCTTGCTGGTGGCGTGACGCTGGATGGCGGTAGGCAGGTCTTCCGGGGCAATGCCGCATCCGTTGTCGGTGACACGCATGAATTTGACCCCGCCGCTCTGGATTTCCACGGTGATCTGGTCTGCCCCGGCGTCAATGGCGTTTTCCAATAGTTCCTTGATGACGGAGGAAGGGCGGTCCACCACTTCTCCGGCGGCAATCAGGTTGGCTACCGCAAAGGGCAGCACTTGGATGGATGGCAATGGAGACCCTCCTTTTGAAAATTCAGAAATAAGAATTCAGAATTCAGAATGATTT
>JAFQGY010000004.1 GCA_017415325.1 Clostridia bacterium | reverse complement strand
CAGAAGGCGGGGAAGTGGATGCCACTGTAACCGGAATCCGGCAAAAACCATAAAGGGAAGTATTATGGAACAGAATAAAACCGAAAACATGACCTTTGAAGCTGCCATGGCCCGTCTGGAAGAGATTGTCCGTGCGCTGGAAAGCGGAAACACCCCGCTGGACACCTCACTGGCACTGTTTGAAGAAGGCGTGGCACTGGTGAAACTGTGCAACAGCCGGCTGGATCATGCGGAACAGCGTGTGAAGATCCTGACCATGGGTGAAAACGGCACCATTGTGGAAACCGACATGGCATGACGAGGTAACAATACATGGAATACACCGATATTTCGATCGAAGCAAAACTGAAAGAAGCCGCTGAAAAAACCGAAGCCGCTCTGGAACAGTATTTCCGGGATGGCTGGGGCGGGGATACCGTACTGGCAGAGGCCATGCAGTATTCTCTGCTGGGCGGCGGCAAACGGATCCGTGCCTTTCTGGTACTGGAATTCTGCAGACTGTTCGGCGGGACGGAAAAGGCAGCCATGCCCTATGCCTGTGCGCTGGAAATGGTGCACGCCTATTCCCTGATCCATGACGACCTGCCCTGTATGGATGACGACGACCTGCGCCGGGGTAAGCCATCCTGTCATAAGCAGTTTGACGAAGCCATAGCTCTGCTGGCGGGAGATACCCTGCTGACCATGGCCTTTGAAGTGGCCGCCTCCAATCCCCATGTGAGCCCGAAGTCGGTTCAGCTGGCTGTAAAAACGCTGGCAAGAGAAGCCGGAGCACTGGGCATGGCCGGCGGACAGACACTGGATCTGGACAATACCGTATCCGGTTACAAGGCTCTGCGGCAGATACATATGATGAAGACCAGCGCACTGATCAAGGCCGCCTGTACACTGGGGTATTACGCCGCCTGTGACAAGCCGATGCAGAGTGATCTGGACAACATAGCCCTGTACGCCGAAGCCATCGGTCTGGCCTTCCAGATCCACGATGATATTCTGGACGTAAAGAGCGACACGGCCACGCTGGGCAAACGGGTAGGCAGCGACGCCAAAAACCAGAAGAAAACGGTGCTGGCATTCCTGACCATGGCAGAAGCAGAGGAAGAAGAAGCCCTGCTGACTCTGCTGTCTGTGGAAGCCATCTCCGACTATATGAACAGCGACACCCTGTGCAAACTGGCCATCTGGCTTCTGTCCCGGAAAAAATGAGACTGGACGCCTATCTGGCTGCAAATAATCAGGCAAGAAGCCGCACCCACGCTGCCGCGCTCATCAAGGACGGCTGTGTAACGGTCAACGGCAAACCTGCCGCCAAACCTGCCATGGAAGTGGCCGAAACGGACGAGGTCACCGTGATTCAGCCGGAAGTGGCCTATGTAAGCCGCGGCGGACTGAAACTGCACGGTGCCCTGGAAGCTTTGAAACTGGATGTCGCAGGGCTTGTCTGTGCGGACATCGGAGCCTCCACCGGCGGATTTACGGACTGTCTTCTGTCAAGAGGGGCGTCCCATGTGACAGCAGTGGATTCCGGCAGCGGTCAGCTCGCAGAAAGCCTGCGCAGTGACACAAGAGTGACCAATCTGGAGAACTGCAACGCCCGGTACATGACAGCGGAAACCGTCGGCGGCAGAAAGGATCTGGTGGTATCGGACGTATCCTTTATTTCCCAGACCCTCCTGATCCCCGCCATATCTGCCATTCTGAAACCGGACGGCAGCTATATCTGTCTGGTGAAGCCACAGTTTGAATGCGGCAGGGAAGCACTGAACAAAAACGGAATTGTCCGGGATAAGAAGTTCCATCTGGCAGCCCTTCGGAAAGTGACCGGCGCACTGACAGAAAACGGATTTGTGCCGAAAGCGGTTCTGCGTTCCTCCATTCAGGGGGGAGACGGCAATACGGAATTCCTTATCGTATCGGTTTTGCCGGAACGCAGAGAAACGGTCAGTCAAATGATCACAGATGCAGAACTGCGGGAGGTTGTGTATGGAAAAGATGCATAAAGTCCTCCTGCTGCCCAATACAACCAAAAAGATTCCCGGTGAGCAGATCGATATGATCATAGACCGCTGGGAAAAGAACGGATGCCGGCTGTATACCTTTGCAGAATGTGCAGATTTTCTGCAGAACCGGATTCCGGTTTTTCATTCCATTGATGAAGAAAAATGGGATGCTGCCTGTGTGCTGGGCGGAGACGGTTCCATTATCGATGCGGCGCACCGGCTGTACGGTATGGATATTCCCATCGTGGGGATCAATTTCGGGCATCTGGGGTATCTTACGGAAATGGATGCCGGGGAAATTCACTGGATCGACAGAATTGTTGCCGGCGAATATACACTGGATCGCCGTATGATGCTGAATATCGAAATTCTGGATGAAAAAGAGCATATCCGCAGAAGAAGCGTAGCACTGAATGATGTTGTGCTGACCAACGGGCCGGTGGCGAGACTGCTGACCTTTGATCTGCACTGCAGCAGCATTCATATGCAGACCTGCCGGGCAGACGGCATCATCGCAGCCACACCCACAGGTTCTACAGCCTATTCCATGTCGGCGGGCGGGCCTGTGCTGGATCCTTCGCTGGAGTGCATATGCCTGACCCCGATCTGTCCCCATACCATGAGCAGCCGCCCGGTAATTGTACGCAGCAGTTCCGAAATCCGGTTTACCAACATCATCTCCCGGAACACATCGGTATATCTGACCAGCGACGGCAGAGAAGCGGTGGAACTGTTTCCGGGGGAATCTGTGCGGATTACCCGTTCTGCCAGTACAACCGATCTGATCCGGGTACGGGATGACGGTTTTCTGATGGCTCTGCGCCGGAAACTGTCAGATCATTTTGTGTGAGAAATACTATCATTTTGACATATATGCGTTATCCACAGAAAGGGAATGAAATGAAGATCAAAAGACATAACAAAATTCTGGAGATCATTGAAAATTACAATATCGAAACCCAGGAAGAACTGATCGAAAAGCTGCGGCTGGCCGGATTCGATGTAACCCAGGCGACCGTTTCCAGAGATATCCGGGAACTGAAGCTGCTGAAGCAAATGTCTGACATGGGGACATATAAATATGTAGTGCCCAAGAACAACGCCAGCGAAAATCAGCATGTATACAGCCGTGCCATCGCCGGTTCCATCAAAACGGTGGAATCTTCTTTCAACGATATTGTGATCAAAACGTATCCGGGTATGGCACAGGCCGTTGCTGCCGGTGTGGACTCCCTGCACGAAGCGGATATTTTGGGCTGTGTGGCCGGGGATGACTGTATCATCATCGTAACCCGTGACCCGGAATCTGCCATCGATATTGCATCCCGTATCCGGAAGCTGATCAATTCCTGAACTGTACGGATGTCTTCCGCTAAGGAGGGAAACGCATGATCAAAAATCTGTCCATCACCAATGTGGCGGTGGCAAAAACACTGGATGTGGAACTGGAAAACGGTTTTTCTGTGATCACCGGGGAAACGGGCGCCGGAAAATCCATTGTCATTGACTGTCTCGGTCTTCTCTGTGGCGGAAAAGCCGGAAAAGAAATGATCCGTACCGGCGAGAGCAAAGCAGTGGTCAGCGGCATCTTTGACGAACTGTCTGCGGAAGCCGTGGAAGCAATGGCAGAGCTGGGCATTACCCCGGACGAAAACGGAGAACTGGAGATCACCAGAACCATTTCCGCCGACGGCAAATCCGGTGTAAAAATCAACCGCAAACCCTGTCCCCTGTCTGTTCTGAAGGAAATCGGCCCCTGGCTGATTCAGATCCAGACCCAGGACGAACGGACACAGCTTGCCGACAAAAGCAGCTATACCGTCATGCTGGACAGCTGGGCCCAGTCAGAACCGCTGCTGGAAGCCTACAGATCCGTATACACCCGTCTGAGTGCCAAACGGCAGGAAATCCGGGAGCTTACGGAAGCCATGCGGGAACGGAATATGCTGCTGGATATTCTGAAATATCAGCTGCAGGAAATCGATGCCGCGAAACTGGGCGCAGACGATGAAGAAGAACGGCTTCTGAAACTGCGTACCAAGTGTAAAAATGCCGAACGGGTGCGCCGCCATTCTTCTCTGGTGTACAAAGCGCTGGAACGGAATGAAAAAGGCATGTCCGCCGCAGATCTTCTGGAACGGGCGGAAGCGGCACTGGAACAGCTGTCCGATGTACTGGATGGAGCAGCCGATATGGCAAAACAGCTGGAAGGGTACCGGTACGAAATCATCGACATCGCCGATAGGGTGCACAAAATTCTGGACGATGACGAACTGGACAACCCGGAAAACAAACTGACCACCATCGAAAGCCGCCTCTATACCATCGACAAACTCAAGAAAAAATACGGCGCCACCATACCGGAAATAAAAGAATTCCGCAGGGTGACCGCCGCAAAAATAGACGATATGGAATCCGGCGACATGAAGCTGCGGGAGCTGGAAAAAGAAGAAGCTGCCATTGTGGCAGAAGCCTCCGAAAAAGCCGCCGCACTGCATGAATGCCGCGTCAAAGCCGGTGAAATGCTGGCAAAAAACATTTTATCCGACCTGATATTTCTGGAAATGCCCAAGGTGCGGTTTTCCGTGCAGGTGGTAAAGCGTCCGGAAAAAGACGGACTTTTCGGCCTGGACGGATGGGATGACGTGGATTTCCTGCTGTCTGTGAATCCGGGGGAAGCCATGCAGTCGCTTGGAAAAGTAGCGTCCGGCGGGGAACTGTCCCGGGTGATGCTTGCCATGAAAGCTTCCGTCAGCGACCAGACCGGCACTGTGGTGTTTGACGAAATCGACACCGGTGTATCCGGCAGCACCTCAGAGAGGATCGGGATCCTTCTGAAAAAGCTGTCATCCCGGAATCAGGTACTGGCCGTAACCCATTCCCCTCAGGTGGCAGCACAGGCCGATACCCATTTCGTAATCCGGAAACAGGTGGACGGTGAACGGGCCGAAAGCTCTGTTACGGAACTCACCTGCGAAGAACGGATTGAAGAACTTGCCAGAATCATCGGCGGCATTGATGTCACCGATAACCAGCGTGAGACTGCCCGAGAAATGCTTTCACGGGAAATGCGGGCAGAATAACACAATGTAAAAAACAAAATTATCATAAAAAGGAGCCGGTATCACACCGGGACAAGACCCATGACCATTTTTGACGAACTGAAAGCCAGAGGCCTCATCGCCCAGATGACCAACGAAGAAGAAATCAAGGAACTGATCAATAACGGGAAGGCTACCTTCTACATCGGTTTCGACTGCACCGCAGACAGCCTGACCGCCGGTCACTTCATGGCGCTGACCCTGATGAAAAGACTGCAGATGGCCGGCAACAAGCCCATCGCCCTGATCGGCGGCGGCACCACCATGATTGGTGACCCCTCCGGCAGAACCGATATGCGGAAGATGCTGACCAAGGAAGATATCGACCACAACGCCGAATGCTTCAAGCGCCAGATGGAAAAGTTCATCGACTTCGGCGAAGGCAAGGCCCAGATGATCAACAATGCCGACTGGCTGCTGCAGCTGAACTATGTGGACATGCTCCGGGAAGTGGGCGCCTGCTTCTCTGTAAACAATATGCTCCGCGCGGAATGCTACAAACAGAGAATGGAAAAGGGTCTGTCCTTCCTGGAATTCAACTACATGATCATGCAGTCCTACGACTTCTACTACCTGTACCCGAACGACCACTGCAACCTGCAGTTCGGCGGTGACGACCAGTGGTCCAACATGCTGGGCGGTACCGAACTGATCCGCCGGAAGCTGGGGAAGGACGCCAACGCCATGACCATCACCCTGCTGACCGACTCTCAGGGCAAGAAGATGGGCAAAACTGCCGGTAATGCGGTATGGCTGGATCCCAAGAAGACCTCTCCCTACGATTTCTACCAGTACTGGCGCAACGTGGCAGACGCTGACGTTCTGAAGTGCATCCGCATGCTGACCTTCCTGCCCATCGAACAGATCGACGAAATGGACTCCTGGGAAGGCAGCCAGCTGAACACCGCCAAGGAAATCCTGGCATACGAGCTGACCAAGCTGGTACACGGCGAAGAAGAAGCCGAAAAGGCAAAGGATGCCGCAAAGGCTCTGTTTGCAGGCGGCGGTGCTGCTTCTGCCGATATGCCCACCACCGAACTGACCGATGCAGACCTGACCGACGGTGCAATCAATGTAATCGACATGATGATGGCCGGGAAGCTGGTAGCCTCCAAGGGGGAAGCAAGACGTCTGATCCAGGGCGGCGGCGTGTTTGTTGGCGATGATAAGGTGACTGATTTCGATAAGGCCGTATCCGCAGAACAGCTGACCGGTGACGGCGTCATCCTGCGGAAGGGCAAGAAGACCTACCACAGATTCATCAAGGCATAACATGAAATACAAGTATCTGCTGTTTGACGCAGACAACACCCTGTTTGATTTCGATATGGCGGAACATGAAACCTTTCGGGAAACATGCTCCGTCTTCGGAATCGGGTGGAGTGAAGAAATCTACCGGAAATACAGTGAAATCAACGCCGGATTCTGGAAAATGCTGGAAAGAGGAGAAATCACGGCCCCCGAACTGCGTACAAGACGGTTCCGGGTATTTCTGGATTGGTGCGGATATACAGGAAATGCCCTGCCGGAAGAGATAAACGCGCGGTATCTAGGAATTATGGGACAGCAGCGGTTTCTGATCCCCCATGCGGAGGAAGTATGCCGTTTGCTGGCAGATACATATCCGTTGTATATTGTTACCAACGGCATGAAAGCGGCACAGGAGTCCCGTATGGCGGGATCTGAACTGCGTCCGTATTTCCGCCGGATATATATTTCGGAAGTGATCGGCGCCAATAAGCCGGATCCGGCATTTTTTGAATATGTACTGCAGGATATAGGCGATCCGGACAGAGCAAACTATCTGGTGATCGGCGATTCCCTCAGTTCCGACATTGACGGTGCCGTGGCTGCCGGACTGGACTGTGTCTGGTTTTCTCCGAAAGCTGCAGATGCAAAAGGCCGTGTCCCCACGTATACTGTACATGAACTGCCGGAGCTGCTGTCGATCCTGTGACAGACTCCGAAAAAAGGAGAACAATATGACCACCCTGCTGCAATGGATGGAAGAACTGGAACAGAAAAAAACAGAAGATCCGTCGGACCTCCGGTTTCAGATCGAGTGGAGGAAAAACGAACCCATGAGCCGCCATACCACCTTTCGGATTGGCGGTTCTGCCGTGTTGTACGCTGTTTGCAAAAGTGTGGACGCACTGGCCATGCTGACGGAAGAGTGCCGGAAACGGGAAATCCCATGGCTCATTCTGGGCAACGGCAGCAATGTCCTGTTTTCGGACGAAGGATTTGAAGGTGTGGTAATCTCGACCACCGGACTGGATCATGTAACCATAAAAGAACATACCGTCACTGTGGAAGCCGGTGCCAATCTGACTGCTGTATCCAAACTGGCCAGAGATGCCTCTCTCACCGGAATGGAGTTTGCCCACGGCATCCCCGGATCCTGCGGCGGTGCAGTGTTCATGAACGCCGGTGCCTACGACGGAGAAATGAAAAACATTGTCACCGAAAGCACCTATCTGGACACAGCCGACGGTACCCTGCATACCCTTTCCGCTGAAGAACACTGCTTCGGTTATCGGGAAAGCATCTACCGCAGCCACCCGGACTGGATCATTGTATCCGCAAAGCTGACTCTGTCCCCGGGAATCAAAGACGAAATCACTGCCAGAATGGACGATTTCATGAACCGCCGTGTTTCCAAACAGCCTCTGGAATATCCCAGTGCAGGCAGTGTGTTCAAGCGGTATCCCGGCCGGTACACAGCCCAGATGATCGACGAAGCCGGTCTGAAAGGTGCATCGGTGGGCGGCGCACAGGTATCGGAAAAACATGCCGGATTTATCATCAATACGGGTGGTGCCACCTGTGCCGATGTGACGGAACTGATCCGACAGATCAAGGAAAAAATCCATGAACAATTCGGAATCCATATCGAATGCGAACTGATCCGGATTCCGTAAATCAACAGAGAGAACCCCTGAACCATGAAAGAATCCTTCAGCCAGAAAACCAAAACAGCCCTTGCCGCCATCCCCATCAAGAAAAAATGCTGCCGGTACCTGTGGGACGCCGTTGCCGCTTTTCCGAAGGATGACACCGATGCCGCAGAACAGATTACCGCATGGGGAGACGCCTGTCGGTGTGAAAACTGTGTGCAGGTGCTGTTCCGTGCTCTGTTCTGCCGGTACGGCGCCGTAACCGATCCCATGAAGCGTTACCATATGGAGTATGCTTTCAACCGGGAATCCGAACGGGATGCCGCAGCAACACTGCTGGAAGACGCCGGATTTGCCATGCATACCTCTGTCCGGCACAGCGCAAACGGTAAGGAAAAATGGATCGTATATTATAAAAGCAGTGCAGACATGGAAGATTTCCTTGCCTACATCGGTGCCTCTGCCGCTGCTTTTGATATTATGAATGCAAAAATTGTCAAGGAGTTCCGTAATTCGGTGAACCGACAGGTCAACTGTGACACGGCCAACATCGAAAAACAGCTGGAAGCCTCCAAGAAATATGTGGACGCCATCCGGTATCTAACCGAAACAGGCGCCATAACCAAACTGCCCGAAAACCTGCAGCAGACTGCCCGTCTCCGTCTGGAAAACGAACAGGTATCCCTGGCGGAACTGGGCAATCTCTGTGAACCGAAGGTTTCCAAGTCCGGCATGAAGCATCGGATGGAAAAACTGTTGGAATATGCGGAAAGCATCCGGAAAACAGAGGAAACCGACGGGTAACAGACCTTGTATAAAAACAACCGGTCGGAAAGGAGTGTGTCATGTCCGACTTTGTGCATCTGCATCTCCACAGCGAATACAGCCTGCTGGACGGTGCCTGCCGCATTGCCGATATTCCGAAAAAAGCGAAAGAAATGGGACATCGTGCCGTGGCAATTACCGACCACGGTGCCATGTATGGGGCCGTTGCGTTCTATAAAGCCTGTATGGCAGAGGGGATCAAACCCATCATCGGCTGTGAAGTCTATGTTGCCCGCCGTACCATGCAGGACCGTGACCGCGAGTATGACGCCAAAAGCTACCATCTGGTACTGCTGGCGGAGAATGAAACCGGCTACCGGAATCTGATCTGGCTGGTATCCAAGGCCTACACCGACGGATTCTATTCCAAACCCCGGATCGACATGGATCTGCTGCAGGGCCATACCGAGGGACTGATCGCACTGTCCGCCTGTCTGGCCGGGTATATTGCCCAGAGCATTCTTGCCGGGGAGTACGACAAAGCCGAAGCCCATGCGCTGCAGATGAAAGAACTGTTCGGGAAGGACCACTATTATCTGGAACTGCAGAATCACGGTATGGACGACGATAAGGTGGTCTGCGAGGGTGTTCTGAGAATATCCGAAAAAACCGGCATACCCATGGTCGCCACCAATGATGTCCATTATCTGAACCGGCAGGACGCCGACACCCAGGCCATCCTCATGTGCGTCCAGACCGGCAATGTCATCACCGACGGTAAACCCATTGGTTTTGAAACCAGTGAATTTTACTACAAAAGCACCACAGAAATGGAAGTGCTTTTCGGTGCATACAAAGATGCTGTGGAAAACACCGTCCGTATTGCCGATATGTGCCGGTTCGACTACACCTTCGGCCAGATCCAGCTGCCCCGGTATACCCCGGAAAACGGCATGGAACCCACGGAATACCTCCGTTCTCTGGCACTTTCCGGACTGGAGAAGAAACTGGCTTCCGGTGCCGTAGTCCCCGATGAAAAGTATCCGAAGGAAACCTATCTGGAACGGATTGATTACGAACTGTCCGTCATCAGCCAGATGGGATATTCCGAATACTATCTGGTGGTGTGGGATTTCGTACATCACGCCAAGGAAGAAGGGATTCCTGTAGGCCCCGGCAGAGGTTCGGGGGCAGGCAGTCTGGTGACTTATCTGATCGGCATCACCGATATCGACTCCCTGCGTTTTGACCTGCTGTTCGAGCGGTTTCTGAACCCTGAACGGGTCAGCATGCCGGACTTTGATATCGACTTCTGCTACGACCGCCGGGACGAAGCCATCGCCTATGTCCGGGAAAAATACGGCGAGGATCATACTGCTCAGATTATCACTTTCGGAACCCTTGCCGCACGGGCTGTGGTGAAGGATGTAGGGCGTGCCATGGGTATGTCCATCCCGGATGTGGACAATGTTGCCAAAAAAATTCCCCGGGAGCTGGGCATTACGCTGGACAAAGCCATCGAATCCAACAGGGAACTGCGGGATCTGTATGAAGACGACCCGAAAGTCCGCAGTCTGCTGGACACTGCCAAGGCACTGGAAGGCATGCCCCGTCACGCATCCACCCATGCGGCGGGTGTAGTGATTACGGAACGCCCTGTTACCGATTATGTTCCCGTAGCAGTCAACAGCGGGATCATCGTGACCCAGTTCGATATGGATACTGTAGCGGAGTTGGGTCTGTTGAAATTCGACTTTCTGGCACTCCGGTATCTGACCATCATCCGCAGTGCCGAAGACCTGATCCGGGAAAAGGAACCGGACTTCGACCTGACCCGGGTGGATATGGCCGATCCTGCCACATACGACACCATCTGCGCCGGAAAAACGGACGGTGTGTTCCAGCTGGAATCGGAAGGCATGCGCCAGATGCTGACCCAGCTGCGGCCAAGGTGTCTGGATGACATTATCGCCGCCATAGCCCTGTACCGCCCCGGGCCTATGGAT
>JAFQGY010000003.1 GCA_017415325.1 Clostridia bacterium | reverse complement strand
TATAGTATTTCCCCTGATGCTTCCAGATACAGGGATCTCCTGTGTAGAAAGCAGGGATATTCGGATCACATTTTATCACAAGTCCATCTCCATTGGGACCATGCATTTTATGCCAGTTCAGCAGATAGGGATCTTCCGATATTGCAATACCGATTCCCAAATCCCCTGTGCCAGCTTTCCATGCACGATAAACACCAATCACACGTTTTTCTTCTACCAGTATACTTCCTGTCCAGGTTTCTGGTTCAGGACCATTGTGGATGGCAGGAGGCAGGTCGTTCCAATGGATCAAATCATGGCTGATACAATGTCCCCACAGATAGTGTTGTTCATCACTTTCCCTGAATGGTTTGTATCCATAAAACAAATGATACATACCGTTCCAAAAGCCAAGTCCTGTACCGTCATTAAAATGAGGTTCAGCAGAGGAATAATGATAACCGGGGGTCGTTGGTGTGGCAAGTTTTTCTTTCCGGTGTTCTATAGTATAGGCATACCACGGACTTTTCCGTAGGGCATCTACTAAGTTTGGAAACATATCTGTGGGATAAATCGTTTTCGTTTCTTCCTGTAAAAAGGCATTCTCAAGTTTCATATATCTTTTACCATGCTTTCTGTTGTTCTCTGTTGCTTACAGATATTTTTCCAATGGGATCGGTCCCATCGCAGGGAGAGGACGTCCCGTACTGTCTGTAATATTGGCATATGTTGTATTTCCGAAAAAGTAGAAAAGATACATTTTTTGTAACTGTTCTGATTGCAGCCAGTGTCGGATATACACGGTATCATCCTGCAGATCCACTCGGAATACAGCCCGCACATCCAATGTTTCGGGGCTATAAGAGAGATCAAATCCTGTGGGACGATCAAGACTGGTCAGTGCACCATGGAGATTCTGATACTGTATTGCCAGAATATTTCCCCATTCATCGGTGTACTTCGGTATATAGATTCGTGCTGGTTGTGGAAAGGGTTTGGATATGATTCCAGCTGGATCGAAACACAGATGAAACATGGATTCAGCAGCCTGTACACCTACCTGATGTTGCTTATCCGCATGCAGATGGATTCCATCGGTGAGAGCACCATTGGTTATTGATACCGTATCAACACCCGGTATTTCCTGTGCCATTCTTCTCTGGTTTTCCCGAACAAGATTCCAGTTTTTGTCGTTTTCTGGTACAGAGCCGATATGTGCAAAAAGTTGAACTTGTACAAAAGGCAGAACTGGATTATCAGTATCCCTTCTGAGAGCATTTATCAACGTGT
This sequence comes from Clostridia bacterium, assembly GCA_017415325.1. Classification (GTDB taxonomy): domain Bacteria; phylum Bacillota; class Clostridia; order Oscillospirales; family CAG-272; genus UMGS1696. The sequence goes on along the minus strand of JAFQGY010000003.1, from coordinate 4,123 downwards.
GCATTCGCTCTGTGAATTTTTCAGCATCCTCAGGAGTTGTTGTTTCTCCACAGCCCTGATGCCAGAAAACACCTCGCACATGACTTCCGCAGGCGCAAAAGCGTTCCAACATAATGGTATATAGATTGATTTCTTTACTGTCAGGGTTCCACTGGTAAAGATGTGAACCGCCTAACGCACAGGGAATGATCCCTTGCGGAACCCCGGTACGTCTGCGCATCTCTTCTGCAAAGAAATATCCAGGTCCCACTCCCTGTGTGTGCCAATATCCGACGGGAAGATGGCATCGCTCCCGTAAATATTCTCTTTCCGATAGTTCGTTCCGGTGCAGTCTGGGTTCTGCAATATTCCAGACATCGTTTGCTGAAAACATACGGATTTCAGGTGTCAGATGCAAGTACGGAAGGGTATGATGATAAAAACCATACCCTTCCATATTGGACTGTCCTCCTAAAAGCCAGACATCTCCTACGTAGATGTCATTAAAGGTTATGCAATATTCGCCGACACGTAATGTTATCTCATAAGGACCGCCTGTCCAGATACCTGTCAGACAAATACGACGTGTGCTCTTATTACAAGATATTTCATGTATTTGTCCTTTACTGATACTGATTTCTCCGGGAATAGAAACAGAGAAATATGTACGACAAATGTTGTTTTGATCCCGTTGCAGAACCATTCCATCCTGTAAACCGGTGATTATATTTTTAAATCCCATTATCTTAATTTTAGAATATCTGAATAGATCTCATAACAGGCGTTTCAACGGATTCAAGGATTTCCACTTGTACTGTACTTACGTTTTCTTTATGGCACGGAATAATTCGCTTATGGCCCACGCACTGTCCGCAGAGTACTTCTTCACCGTCACAGGTAACTCTGAAACGACGGATTCGATGACCTTCCGCCATATCTTCTTGCAGTACAATATAGTTGATTTCTTTTGGTGCCCCCAGTTCCAGTGTCTGTACAGTTTCAGTAGTGGTTCCGGTTTGAGCAAGGATAGCTTCATCGCCGAACGTTTTACGGATTGCTTCGCCAAACTGCACAAACTGTTCTTCGTCCGGGAAACGACCGTTTGCTGCGATTGCCATACCCATCAGCAGGTTGGAATTCCGTCCTACGGAACGAATATAGCAGTCCATCAGATGTTCTGTGGAAAACGCTGTGTGATCTTCGCCTTCCTTCCACGCCCATCCGCCGAAGGATGCCGTTTTATTGTCACGGTTAGCCATATCGGTTTCAGCAGGCCAGAAATACTTTCCATCAGGATCTCCTACACCTGCTTGTTCATCGGGTACGGTTCCATCAAAGCGTGCTTCACCGGCATTAGTTGCTCCCCAACAGTCTGCAGGTGCCAGACCGTCTTCATTGCCTACCCAGCGGACATTGTGAGGGAAACCTTTGGGCCCCTGGAAACAGATCGTATTAGGTTGATATTTTTCAAGAATCGGAACCAGATTTGGACCTCCCTTCTCCACAGGCAGCACACCGCCATCGAACCAGACTTCGAACAGTTCTCCATATTCCGACCAGAGTTCCAGTACCTGCTGCTCCACAACTTTTACATATTCCTTGTAGCGATCCGACTGGAAATACTCGTCTCCAACGCCTTCTGCAAAGTCGTTCATCCCGTAGTACCCATTACAGCCGGTGGAATAGTACAGTCCGGGTTTGATATTGTATTTTTGGCAGGATTCCAGAAAATCCCGGATAATATCTCCTTTTCCATCCTGATAAGCACAGGAAGCTACTGAATAATCATTTGCTTTGGTTGGCCAGAGAGAGAAGCCGGTACAATGATTTGCCACCAGTACCGCATATTTGGCACCCATAGCGGCAGCGGAACGCATCCACTGATCTGTATCCCAGCCTTCCGGAGCAAAACAGGAAGCTGGGAATTCTTTTGTAATCGCATTACGTTCGATACTACTTGAAACATCTATTTCAGGATTGTAAATATCCATCAAATAGTGTATGATAACGCCGAGTTCCATCTCAGCCCATTCCAGATGACGGGGAGTAGGTTTTGTCATATTTATTAACTTCCTTTCTGAAAATATTTCATAAGTTAACGCTGAATAAAACGAATTTTCGTTCCAAAAGGGTTGCATATATGAGTTTGGAGCGAAAAAACTGAAAACCAGTGTATATTCAGTGTATATTAAGTGGTCTTTTTCTGTAACCATGAGAGAGCCGCATCTGCAGCCGAAGCAGCATCCATGGTATAACAATCTGCGCCAATTTTTCTACTGAATTCTTCGGAGGTGGGGGCACCACCAATCATGATAAATAAATCATCACGGATCCCTTGTGCCTCTGCTTCATTCACTACATTTTCCATTTCCGGCATTGTGGTGGTTAGTAGTGTAGAACAACAAATAACCTTTGCTCCTTTTTCCTTTGCGGTAGAGATAAATTGTTCTGCTGTCACATCTACACCAAGGTCAATCACTTCGATTCCTTTAGATTCCAACATCATTTTTACCAGATTTTTACCGATATCATGCAAGTCACCATGTACAGTACCAATCACGGCTATACCAGGTTTTTCTACATCACCTGCAGAAAGTAATGGTTTCAACAGATTCACACCGTTATTTAAAGCGCGGGCAGAAATGAGTACTTCAGGGATATATACTTCGTTATTTTTGAATTTTTCTCCCACAGCATTCATACCGGGTAATAGCCCCTTATTAAGGATATCAGAAGCAGAAGCACCCTCTTTCAGTGCTTTAGAAACCAGTTCCTTGACAACTTTTACCTTACCTATTTCTACCATTTTATTCATTTCAATAAAATCGATCATATTTATTTTTGAATCTCCATTTACCATACACAGTTTTGTTTGTGTTACTAATCAACATCTGGGTAGATGTTGCACTCAAATTCTCTCAATAAGTTGATCATTATAGAGGAATCCGTTTTTCAGTAATTCTATGATTGGGAAGTCATGAGGGTTATATTCAGGGCTTCTTTCAGGACTGGGGATGTTTACAAAATGGATGCCTCTGAACAGAAAATGATGATATGTGTGATGATGTCCCTGGAAAACTGCTTCTACACAACCGGCACTTTCCATAATATCCCAGATACGTTCCTTGTTTGTTACCTGGTACCATTCGCTGTACTGTTCTTCCGGATCATAATACAGGTTATAGTGTGTAAAAATAAATGTACGTTTTTTGTCAGCTAGTTTTTCAATTAGCCAGTTTACCTCTTCTTCAGCCAGTTTTCCAAAACGCCAGTCGAAGTTTTCTTCACTGAAATGACTGTCATCAGGATTATAACAGGAATCTAGAATCAGGAACCGGCAGTCGCCGATATCAAAACTGTAATAGGTTTTGTCTGTCTGGAAGATTTCAAGAACATTCTCAATGGAAAGCTGTGAGAATTCATGGTTGCCGAAAGATGCATGAACGGGGACGCCATAGCTGTTCCATTTCCGTACCATTGTTTTCAGCTGATCGAACTGTTCGGCAGCATCTCCGGCAGGCTGCGTATTGTCTCCCAGGGATACGGCAAATTCCGCACCGGCATCGGCGAAACGCTGCATTCCTTTCTGAACATCCTCAAAGGTACGTTTACTGTTGCCGCGTACTTCTGCATGAGGAAGTGAATAATGCAGATCTGAAAATAGTCCAAATTTGATTCCCATGATATGTACCTCACTTTATATTTTATGAATCATTCTATGTGATGGAATGACAACGTTTTCATTGAATTCAAACAGATAATCTCCGGAACGCAGAAGTGCGGCCAGTCCGGCTTCATCTTCCGGAAGCTGTCTGACCAGCAGGCCAGCCATTGCTTCGTGTCCGTTGTGGTGATAATCGGAGCCGCAAATTGTCAGATACTGTTTTTCTGAAGCATAGCGGCTCATAAACCCGTTGTCGCTGTTCACGCTGGGATGCAGATTAAACGTTTCTACGCCATCCGAAATTTCAGGCACATAGCATTCGGCTCCCACACGATCATTGCGGTACGGATGTGCTGTAAACACAATGCATCTCTTACGGATCGGCGAATGCAGAAACGACTGATATCCTTCTAGGACAAAATCGTGCAGTGCAGGCAGATCAGCAGGAACAACACCATAGACAAGAAAATCATTGTATAC
>JAFQGY010000042.1 GCA_017415325.1 Clostridia bacterium | reverse complement strand
TCCGGCAGATGGGACAGCACTTCCGCCGCATCCCCGATGGCAAAACGGACATTGCCCCGCAGATCCATGGGAATATCCCAGCACTGACCGTCCTTGTAAACCGTTCCGTCCGGTGCCTGCCAGCCGCCATGGTAGCCAAGCTTGCCGAGGCCTCTGTCACCGGCATATTTTTCCACGGCACATACCATCACGTCGCTGATCTTTTCCACCGCCAGCCAGTTGTATTCCGGCTGTGCCAGGGAAATCCCGGTGATGAATCCGCCCTTCCCGCAGCCGATTTCGATCCGCAGGGGCTGGTCCTTCTCGTAGTAAGACGGCAGTGTGGTCCAGACTTCCCCTTCTTCTTTCACAAAAAGAGCGCCGAGGGCTTCCAGTCTTTCATTTCCGTGCCGTTTTTTTCGCATTCTCATATTGATTATTTCTCCGTTTTTTGATAGAATATAGATGTACGCATTTCCGTACCCTTTTTCAGAGGGAAATACGGGGTTTCATCTCATGCTGACCATAGTATACCATGAAATCCGGGAAATGTCTATTATAAAATGAAAAAAAGAGGGGTGAAGAGCTGAATGGAACTGGGCCTTTTTCTGGAAGGTCTGAAAAAATCTCTGGTAAACCGCGGGATCCCGCCGGAAGCTGCAGCCAAGCACGTGGCCGCACTGGGCAGAACCTTTACCGCAGATGACCTGACCGAAATTTCAAGCATCCGTTCCCCTGCCGAGATCGAGGAGATCGCCGACAGTATCGCTGCTATCATATACAAAAACAAAGCCGCCCGTGCCGCCGCAAAACAGACACAGACCCCGCAGGAACCCACGGCCGCACAGCCTGTATCCGCATCCCCAGCCCGTCCGGTAAATGAACCTGTGCCGGCACCTGCGGAACCACCGGTTTATGCAGAAGAACCGGAAGAGAAAATGCATCCCATGCCGGAACCCGCTCCTCGGCCTGTCCGTCGGGAAGAACCGGTACGGTATGCACAGAATTCGGATGACTTCTTTACAAGCCCTGCCGGCGAGGACAAGACTGCCAAAGGCGTTGCCGTTTTCTGGACAGCATTCGTGCTGACCCTGCCTTTCACACTGGCCATTCTGGCGGCGACTCTGGCTGTGTTCGGCATCGTTTTCCTGGGCATCATCCTGACCATCATCGGACTGGTGCTGGGTATGATTGCCATTGTGGCTGCCGGCTCCGGTGTGGCGCTGATCGGCATCATCTACGGCATCACGCAGCTGTTCTCGTTCATGGCCGCAGGTCTTTATGAAATCGGTCTGGGCGTCATGATTGTCGGCGGCGTGCTGCTGGCGGGAATTATCCTGTACAATCTGGCCATCCGTTTCCTGCCCTGGGTCATGAAGTGGCTGACCGTACTCTTCGGGTTTGTCTTCGGACAGTTCCGGAACCTGATTTATCTGGCAAGAAGGGAGTGTTATAAGCTGTGAAACCTGCATCCATCATCTCCATGATCGTTGCGGTGCTGCTGATCATCGCCGGGTTTGTCACCTGCCTGATTGCGCAGAACATGGCGGAGGCCGAGGGGCAGATGCTCTTTGCGGAAAACCGGGATTACGGCCTTGTAAACACCCTGGATCTGGCCGAAACCGCAATCTCCAAGCTGGAAATCAATGTACAGGACGCAGATGTCCATATCTACGGCGGCAGCGAATCCTCCTACATTGAGCTTGTGAATTTCCGGGAGAACTACTACTCCTGCAACACCTCCAACCGGGTGGTCACCTTTGACGAAGTGCCGGATGTGACCTCCATGCTGAAATTCTGGGAGAACGGCGTTTCCTTCAAGGGGATACGGTATCTGCTGGCGTTCGGTGAGGAAGAACCGGAAGGTGACAAGGTCATCAACATCTATCTGGGCGGCGAGAACATTGATCTGAAAATCGTCTCCGTCACCGGAAAAGCCTGCAATGTCTACCTGGAAGACATGACCTACAGCGCAGACTACACCATCGCCCTGGAAGAAGGTTCCCTGCACAGCAGCAACATGAAAACCTCCTCCATGCTGACGGTAACCGGAAACAAGGTGGCTCTGGATCTGCAGAATTCCTCCTTCGGCACCTGCAATATCCAGTGCACCGATCTGACGCTGGATGTCATGAAGGTTTTCATGCCCATGACCACCATCCAGTGCACAGCCATCGACGCAGACATCATCCCCACCCAGACCATAGCGTCCCTGAATTATACAGTAACCGTACCGGGCGGCTCCGTAACCGTCAACGGCAACAATCTGGGTACGGGCTTCGTGCAGAACGCTTCCAGCAACAACCTGTTTGACATCACCGCCGAATCCGGGGAAGTGATCCTGAACGATCCCCCCAAGGAAGAAATCAAATCCTGGCCTCCGGAAGCCGACTGATGTAAAAAAGAAAGGACAACATATATGCAGTACTCTTATAAAACCAAAGGCACCTGCTCTTCTCAGATCCAGTTTGATCTGGAAGGCGGCATTGTAACAAACGTGAAATTCACCGGCGGCTGCAACGGCAATCTGAAAGCCATCTCCAAGCTGGTGGAAGGCATGGAAGCTGCCCGTGTGGTGGAACTGCTGCGGGGCAACACCTGCGGTTTCAAGCCCACCTCCTGCGGCGACCAGCTGGCTGTGGCTCTGGAAGAAGCACTGGCCCAGGCATAAGCCAACCGGATATAAAAAACAAAGTCTGTTCTCCCGCCGGGTACGCCCGATGGGACAGCAGACTTTTTTATATGCCTATTTGCAAAACAGACTTTCCTGCGCCTCAGAGTACGGCAGGCTCTTCCAGTACCGCATCCGGACAGACATCCGTACGGATCCCGTTTGCTTCTCCCACCGGATGGGACGGCAGGGTCAGGTCTTGTGTATAGGTATTGTTCCGGAACACCAGCCCGGCGGTGTGTCTTGCATACAGGAACCGCTTTTCGTGGAGCCGGAAATGGTTGTTTTCCACGGTGATGCCATGGTGGTAGGTCTGGCCAATATTCTCCTTCACGGCCGGACAGATGGAAATCACATACCCGCCCGCATAGGCTGAATCCGCAAAGCGGTTGTTCCGGATGGTCACATCGGTCACCGGCCCGCTTTCAAACCAGCTGTTGGCATCCCCGGCACACTCAATGGCGCAGTTCATGTTGAAGAAGGTGCAGTTTTCCACAAGTACGGTTTTGCAGGTGGTCAGAAGGAACCCTCTGGGCCGGTTGTTGCCGCAGACGCAGCCGTCCAGATGCACCTCCGGCATACGGGTGTGGTTCTCGATCACGTGATCCTTTGTCATCGCCTCCGGCAGCACTTCCTCCACCGTCAGCCGCAGACATTCTCCGGACAGCAGAACCGATTCCCGTACGGTCAGCTTCGCATAAGGCAGCATGGTATGGTTGTTCACCAGACGGATTCTGTCTCCCGGCCGGTACAGATTGATGCCCCGCTGCTGGGGATGGCCGTAGCGCAGAAGCACCGTATGGTCGTCCGTTTTTTCCTGTACGATGGTGTAGATCCCGTGGAAGTTCCCGGCGTCGTCCAGCATGGAAGTGAAGGTACAGTCCTTATAGGAAATCTTCCCGCTGCAGTTGACAAAGTGGGTAGCGTCGGCGCTGACGGAGAGCACTCTGCCGGAACCCGGACGGACTCTGCAGTTCACCCGTTCCAGCGTGATGTTTTCCGAGCACTGCCCGATGACACCCATGGCCGCCGTGTGGTACAGTTCCAGATCACACAGGGTGATGTTTTTCGAATCGGTGATGAAAATCCCAGGATTGTGCCGGCCGCCGAAGGTGCAGACCCACCAGTTCCCCACCGTGTGGGTGTATCCGATGCGCCCGTTCAGCCGGATGGTGTTTTCAGTAACCTGTTCTGCGTCAAAATAGCGGTACATGCCGGACAGGAAGCTCTCCTCCTGGGGAGTCAGCACCGTAAAGTAGGGGCCGAGGTACGGGGAAGGTCTGCCGTTGTCGTCAAATTCCGTGACAAGCACCTTTTCTTCCACACTTTCCCATCCGTCCTCCGGGGAATAGAAACACAGCTTCCCGTCCTTCAGCGTACAGGCAAAGGTGTCCCCGTCAAAGGTCAGTTCCGTGAAATCCTCTCCGGCGCCAGTGATTTTCGCCTGGATAAAGAAGGGGTTCCGGTAGTCCACATGGAGATTCCGGATGGTGATGTTTTCCGCATGGTCCAGTACAAAGGGGGTCACATGCCCATGGAACAGCAGCTCCGCTCCTTCCCCGTCAATGGTCAGATCCCGCCGGTTCTGCAGATCGAAGGCAATGTGCTTGTCGCTGTAATCGTTGTTGGATACATAATAGGGTCGAACTGCGGTGTGTTCCGGATACAGGTGGAGCAGACCGCCGCCCAGACAGAGGGTATCCCCGGGCTGACAGTCTGCCAGTGCCGCCCGGATCGCCGGAACCGCATCCTTCCCGTCCGCCAGATGCATATATTTCTGCAGTGCAATTTTCATAGCTGTATCTCCTTATACACTTGTTTTATCGTCCGTACGCAGCTTTTTCATAATGCCGATCAGCACCAGCATCACCGCCGGGAACACAATGGCCGCCAGAATTCCGTACCGGATGGCCTGGCTTTCCACATCCGCACCGCCGCCGGCTGTATGCAGGTACAGATCCGACACCATACCGGTCAGCCAGGGGCCCAGCGAACATCCGGTGTCCCCGCCCAGCGCCAGCAGACTGAACAGCACCGGCCCCGCGTTGTAGTTGTATTTCTGGGAGGTATAGGACAGCACCCCCGGCCACATCAGGCTCACCCCGAAGCCGCAGAAGGCACAGCCCAGCAGAGAAATCACCGGCACCGGCACAAACACCGTCACCAGATAGCAGACCACGGAAATCCCCGCACAGGCAAACAGCGCCTTTTCGATGTTGATCTTCTCCCCGAAGATGCCGTAGCCTGTTCGTCCGATCCCCATGCACAGGGCAAACAGGCAGGGCCCCAGCAGATCCCCCAGCACCTTGGACACACCCAGCGCCCGTTCCGCAAAGAGAGACGCCCACTGTGCCATGGCCTGTTCGGATGCACCGCCGCAGATCATCATGAACAGCGCCACCAGGAAAATGGGAGATTTCAGGAAAGTCCCGATCCCACTCTTCTTCTGTTCCTCCGACACCTCCACAATGGGTACCCGCATGAAGTTGAACAGGTTGAAGAAGGGGATCATGGCCCAGCCCAGGGGAATCCACCGCCAGTTGTCGTCCCCGATCAATGCCAGCACCACCGTGGTCAGCACCACCACCAGCACCTGGCCCCAGGAATAAAAGGCATGCAGCAGACTCATGGCGGAAGCTTTTGCGTCTCCCGGCAGTGCATCCACAATGGGACTGATGACCACTTCCGTCAGACCGCCGCCGATGGAATACAGCACCACGGAGATCAGAATACCGCCGTAAGGATTCATGATCCTGGGCAGGAAGGTCAGAAGCCCCAGCCCCACCGCCGAGAACACATGGGCCGCCACAGCGCATTTCCGGTATCCCACAATGGGGGTCACTTTGATCATAATGGCGTCGGTGGCAATCTGCACCACAAAGGTCAGCAGCACCAGATTCGCCAGATCCCCGTAGGTTACGCCGAAGCTGTTCTGGAAAATCACGAAAAACAGCGGCGCCAGATTCACCACGATGGCCTGGGTGATGTATCCCAGATAACAGGCGAACAGAGTGGATGTATACTTGGATTTTGCTCTCATATTGTGTTCTTCTCCTTGGTCAATGGTCGCTTCTTTACCGGTAATTTTCCGTATCCCGGTACTGTACAATGGCGATGCCGTCAAAATATGCTTCCAGAATCTGCCGGAAACTGTATCCGCGGCCTGCCAGGTCATAGGCACCGTACTGGCTGATGCCGACACCGTGTCCCCAGCCTTTTCCTACAAAAATAAAGTTATTCGGATTGGCAGCATACGCCACTTTGTATAGCACCGCTTCCGTGGACTTGTCCAGCGTTTCGGTGACATGGGTGTCTTCCGGTTCCGCCTCTTCTTCCCGGATCACGGAATCTTCCCCCGTAAAGGCGCCCGCACTTTCGCTGGACAGCACGAAAATATCCTGCCGTTCATACACCTGCTCGCCGTCCCCGGTCATCAGCGTCACGGAAAAATCGATGTCGGATACATGCTCCTTGGCGGCGGTCAGCACATGATAGCCGTACAGGTTGATATATCCGTAGTCCTTGTCGTAGGAATCCACTGCAGTGGTTTTCTTCGGCGGCTCCGGTTCCGTGGGCTTTTCCGGCAGACCGGATGTGTCCACCACATGCTCCGTATATTCCACACTACCCCGGCCTACCACAAAATTGGCGCTTTTGATGTTCGGCGTCAGGGAGGTTCGTACCGCATCGGTGCCGGTGATCTTCACCACATTGCCGCTGCTGTCTGTCACCTGCAGTACCTTGATGTATGTGGAATTCTCCGCCAGCTGCAGAATCCGGATATCGGTGACCTCGCCCCGGATATTGTGTCCCGCCTGCCGGAGCCGTTCTCCCAGTTCCGCCGGGGTCATTTCCACGATCCAGAAAGCGTTTTCATGATGCATATAGTCTTCCCAGGGGGTCGCTTTAGCCTGCAGATAGGGAATGTCCCCGCCCCATGCATCTTTGGCACTGACGGTGGTTCCGCCCATACTGGAGGAGTAATATGCCCCCACAATCTCCCCGTTGTAGGTCATCACCTGTCCGGCCGTCCCCTTGACCGCATCCATCACATTCCGGTTCACCCGTCCTGCACCCTTGTACACCTGGCAGTGGGCATTGTTGCACATATCATAGGTGCCGTGCCGGTTCATGTGGGTCAGGGTAAAGGAACGGACGGTCAGCGCAAAGGCTTTCAGGGATTCCAGCGGCCATTCATTGGAGATTTCATAGGGCAGCACCCCGGCGATATAGGCTTCCAGCGGCAGAATGTTCACCAGCTGTACCCCGCTCACCGTTCCGCTGCTGTACCGGGAGAACACAAATGTCCCGTCATACACATTGGCGGCGGGCGTTTTCAGGTATGTATTGCCGTTTCTGTCCGCCTTTGCCTGCAGTCCCAGCGCCGATTCGGTGCCGCAGTCGAATTCAAACAGAATCCTGTCGGTTTCCGGATCGATCAGGGACACGGAGGTTGCGCTGGCACCGGTTACATACACCGTTTCCCCGGGAAAAATATCCTGCAGGACAGAAACCCATTTTTCCGCTTCCGCCCGGGTGGTGAATTCCCCTGCCCGGATGGTATAGCCGGTATACACATACGCCGGAATCACATCAAAACCATATCCGGCCAGTCCCTCTTCGGCCCGCTGCAGCAGGATTGTGTATTCGTTTCTGCTGTATTTGTCGCAGTCCATCTGTACATGGAATCCGCCCACGGTGGCAGAGGAGGCGTCATAGGCAATGGAATAGGTCATGTTCCGCTTGGACAGATTGCCGTCCACGGTGGCGGAAAGCCTGGTATTGTCCAGCTCCCAGATGGGCATAAAGCTGCAGTTCCCTGTGGTTTCGGTCAGCCCCACCACAAACCCGTCGGTCACCGTCACCTCAAAGCCCACCGTCACGCCGTCTCCCGTCATAAGTCCCACACGAACAGGAACATCCCCGCCGTCTTTCAGCGAGGATGTGTTGACGATTTCGGTTTCGGCGACAACGTCTGCAGCTCTGGCAGAAAGCGTCATCAGATAAATGGCATAATAAGCAGACCCTGCCACCATGAGAATGGCCATCAGGAGGGCAAAGATCCGTACTACCAGTTTTTTCCGTTCTTCCCTGGTCCGTTTCCGGGGGGAATTCTGCTCGGGATTAAGATTCGACAAGGCTGTATTCTCCTCTCACCATGATGTAAACCGACTGCGCCGTAGCCATAATCCCCCGTCCGTCTCCTCTGGGGATCAGGCACATATGGTTTTTGGTCAGGCTTTCGCCGTTGTAGATTTCGACGCCTTCCGTGTAATCGGATATGCCCTGCGCAGCGTCCGGGGCAATGCAGATGGCGGATCCTGCCCGCAGCAGAATGTCGATGGGCCCTGCCGCAAAGAGACAGTCACCGTATTTCATCTGGATGACTTCATATGTCATACCGGCAGCCGGCTGTACTGTCGGGGGCGTTTCCGGCTCCGGCTGGGTTTCGGGCTCGGTCACAGGAGGTGTGATGCCGCCCCCGGACAGTGCCTCGATTTTCGCTTCCAGTACGTCAATTTTTTCTTCATAGTCCCGCACGATGGACGGACGGAACACTTCGGTCAGGTAGCTCAGGGAAATGATCGGGTCTTCGGAACTGTCATAGGATGCCGCAAGCACCGTAACGGTCAGGGCGGACAGCAGTGCCAGAATGCCGCAGAACCACTTGACTCCGGGATGTTTTTTCATGAATTGTACTCTCCGTGTTGGGAACGCCTCTCCGCGCTCCTGCGTTTGCACCCCCTATTATACTGGAAATCCCGCCAAAAAGCAAGGGCGGCAAGCGCATATTCACACCGAATTTACACTTCCCGCCGTTTTTATTCGTTTTTACTATGGTTTTTCCCTGCTTTTTCCATCCGGATACAGCTTTTCCCGCCGCCTATTCCAGTTTCAGCTGCTCTCCCATGACAGACAGCGCAATCCCCGTGGCAGGCACCTTGTTCTTCCGGAGTTTCTGTGCCCCCTCCATGGAAGCCAGTGCATCGCCGCACCGGACCGCATTCACTTCAAAGGATTCCTTCATATTAAATAGAGTAATCCCCTGGGAGCTTCTGGTGGTCTTGACGGAAATCAGGTCGGAGGAAATGAGAATCCCCTTGGCAGCCGTGTTTTCCAGCAGCAAATCCATGGGTTCCCCGCCTTCGTAAACCGCCGCCACAATGGGAGACACATCCGAGAAGGCGCCGGTCAGCTTTTTCCGGTTGTTCTTGGTTTCATAGGCACTCACCGGCACCCGCACACCCTTCCCGTTGGCAAAGAGGAAAATCATGTAGTGGTCGTCCCGGTAGTCCTTCAGGGCCTTCATCATCACCGGATGCTCGTCCTCGTCCATGCCCAGTTTGGCGGGAATATAGTCCCCCAGTGCCGAGGCTTTGGTGGTGTCAAAATCGTCCACCTTGGCTTTGTACACCTGGGCCTTGTCGGTGAAGAACAGCAGATCCGCCGTGTTATCCGTTTCTTCGGCGTTGGCAATTTCGTCCCCGTCTTTCAGCTTCTGTTCATCGGCCAAACGGAGGGACTGCCGGGTGATCTTCTTGAAGTACCCTTCCTTGGTCAGCACCACATACACAGCGTAGCTTTCGGTGGGTTCTTCCTCCGGTACATCCGGAATGTCGTCCGCATAGATGATCTGGGTCTTCCGGGGCTTGCCGTACTTCTTTTTGATCTGCTGCAGCTGCTTGATGATCAGATCCTTCACCCGCAGGTCGTCTCCGATGGTGGCTTCCAGATCGGCGATTTCCTTCTGCAGGGCTTCGATTTCCTTGATCCGTTCGATGATGTATTCCCGGTTCAGGTGGCGCAGCTTGATTTCCGCAATGTATTCCGCCTGGATTTCGTCAATGGAGAAGCCGTCCATCAGCCGGGGCACCACATCGGATTCCTTTTCGGTTTCCCGGACGATGCGGATGGCCTTGTCGATGTCCAGCAGAATCTTCCCCAGCCCCCGGAGCAGATGGAGCTTGTCCTTCTTTTTCTCCAGTTCGTAGGTCAGCTCCCGTCTGAGACAGTGCATCCGGAACCGGATCCATTCGATGAGAATCTGACGGATCCCCAGCAGCCGGGGCATCTTGTCGATGAGCACATTGAAGTTGCAGGCAAAGGAATCCTCCAGCGTGGTCAGCTTGAACAGCCTTGCCATCAGCGCATCCGGATCGGTTCCCCGGCGCACATCCAGGGTCAGCTTGAACCCGGACAGGTCGATTTCGTCCCGGACATCGGTGATTTCCTTGATTTTCCCTTCTTTCACCAGATCCATGATCCGCTTCAGAATGATCTCGATGGAGGTACTGTAGGGAATCTGCAAAATTTCGATACAGCTTTTCTGCTTGTCAAAGGCATATCTGGCCCGGAGCTTGAAGGAACCTGTGCCGGTTTCGTAGATCTTCTTCATCTGTTCCCGGTCGTAGATCAGATTGCCGCCCCCCGCAAAGTCCGGTGCCACGATGATGTCCATCAGCTTGTCCACGGTGGTGGCCGGATTTTTCAGCAGAGCAATGGTGCCGTCACAGATTTCCGCCAGATTGAAGGAGCAGATACTCGACTGCAACCCTACCGCAATCCCGGTGTTGGGGGAAACCAGCACATTGGGGAAGGTGGTGGGCAGCAGCGTAGGTTCCTGCATGGTGTTGTCGTAGTTGGGCACCATATCCACGGCGTTTTTGTCGATCCCCTCAAAGATTTCGGCGCAGAAGGGATCCAGCTTGACCTCCGTATACCGGGGAGCGGCAAAGGCCATGTCCCGGCTGTACTGCTTTCCGAAACTCCCCTTGGAGTCCACAAAGGGATGGAGCAGGGCTTCGTTTCCCCGGGTCAGCCGCACCATGGTTTCGTAGATGGCCATGTCGCCGTGGGGATTGAGACGCATGGTCTGGCCCACCACATTGGCGCTTTTGGTTCTGGCCCCGGTCATGAGCCCCATTTTGTACATGGTGTACAGCAGCTTCCGGTGGGAGGGCTTGAACCCGTCGATTTCCGGAATGGCTCTGGACACAATCACCGTCATGATGTACGGCATGTAGTTTTTCTCAATGGTCTCGGTGATGGGCTGATCCTGAATGGCCGCCGGGGTCATGGGTTCCGTGGGTTTGTCGTTTTTCTTCTTCGGCATGTTTTCCTCTTACGTATTTGTATTCGTTCTCTCTGATACAGTATGCATTCCTGTTTGCGCGCACATTTTTAGACACCTGCCTATCTCGACGCAGGCATCCGTCTATCGGTCACAGCTTCACAATCTCGCCGCCCGCCGCACGGATAATCCGGTTGTAGTAGGCCAGATCGATCCCGTTTTCGGAGGGAAGCCGGGCATACAGGGTTTCCAGTTCCATTTCATCCGCCTGTCTGAGCAGGGCAAAGAGCCGTCTGGCGTGTTCGTCCGCATCGTCTGCTTTTCCGAGGGACAAAACGGATCCTGTGGAAAACTGCCCGGTTTCTTCTTCTGCCGCCAGTACACCGTATTTTCCCTGTCCGTTTTTGTTCACATAGGCGGCATAGGCTTCCCCGTCCGGCGCATCCACCAGAATCACCCGGCACTTCGGGGAATAATGCTTGTACTTCATTCCGGGGGATTCCGGCTTGTCCCCCGCCTTTCCGGGATCGGTCACGGCTTCGGAAACGTCCACCCGGTTGCAGATTTCCGCCAGCATTTCCCGTGTAACGGCACCGGGGC
>JAFQGY010000041.1 GCA_017415325.1 Clostridia bacterium | reverse complement strand
TCCATGATCATCCGGCTCAGCGGAGCAATGGCAGCGGAAATATCGTATTCTGCGTCATAAGGCAGCTTTTTCACAACAGCCTTTCCATCCGCAAATGCTACATCCCACACCGCATGGTTCCAGTCCAGCCAGTCTTCACAGCGCAGGCGGAAATGCCCGGCTTCCGTGGGATAGGCCCAGTTCTGCAGCAGGGTTTCCAGCAGAAGAATACGTCCCATGCCGCAGCTGTCCGCTTCATAGGAAACGTCAATATAGTTGTGAATCACCGCATCCAGATCCTCCGTGGCGGGAAGATCATTGAATCTGTATTCGCTGACCTGCCCGTCGAATGCCCGGATGAACCCCAGCATGCCCCGCAGCCCGTCCGCATCCAGATATGCCAGATCCTTGACCACCATGGCTTCATCATCCTTGCTCAGGGTAGCGCAGGCGTCCGCTTTTCCGTCGGTGTTATAATGAACATAGGTCATTTTCCTGGACTTGTACGGATCGTCGGAATAGGCACGGGTCTTTTCGTTTCTGCGGTACATCAGTCCGTGCCGTCTGGCGTATGCATTGTACACTTCCAGAATATCCGCCTTGATTTCCGGATTCCGGAAGGTATACAGTTTCGCATCACAGTTCCGTGGGAATGCATCCAGTACATTTTTCTGCAGCGTCACGGTATGAACCTTGAATACCCGTTCATACCCGTACTGCCGATAATAGTCAAAGGAGAAGGGATACAGCGTACTTGTCACCCAGTTTCTCTCCGGCGCCAGTGCAAAAATCTTCTGGAATACCGCCCGGATGGCACCGTGTCTGCGGAATTCGGGACGGGTAGCCACACCGCCGATCCCCACGGAAGGCAGGGTAGTGTCCCCGCACCAGCTGTGGTATTCCGGCACAAAGATCGCCGCCATCAGCACATCATCGTTGTCATCAAATGCACCGTACACTTCACTGTGCAGCGGATTCTCAGCCGCTTCTCTCACATCCGAAGAATAACAGAATCCCAGACTCTCCACTTCACTGAGCTTTCCGTTTTCATCTTCCCGCAGTCTGCGTATAATCATGGAAAAATCCCTCCTGAGTATCTGATTTGGCAGTATTATACCGTATCCGACAGCGAAATGCAAGACCATTCATGAAAATTTACCGCCCCGGTAGTTGACAAACCGGAGGGTTGTGTTTATACTATACACAGAAGCTGAATCACGAGTCCACAGGAGAAAGACAATTCATGAAAGACCTGCGTTATCTTACAGACAGTTATGAAGAAGGCATCCGGCGGATCCGGGAAATCGATGCGCCGCTGAACTTTATCTTCATGGCAGACCAGCATAACCGGATGAACGAGCTGTCCGCCAACCGCAGAGATCCGGACAACCCGCCCCCCTTTGAGCTGGCAGCGGACGCCATTGATTCCATGCAGTATATTCTGGACAGATGTCCGAATATTTCCATGGTCATCTGCGGCGGCGACATCGGGGATGACTATGATCCGGATGTGGAAAAGGTGCGTGCCTCTCATAAGGAAGTCATGGACGCATTCTACCGTCTGTCCGTTCCCACACACTGCTGCATCGGGAACCACGACGATGGTCTGGGTGTGGCCATTGACCGGGGACACGACACCAGAGAGCACGTGATCCTTCCCGCAGAACTGCATGCACTCTGTATGAAGTATAATCCTACCCCGGAAAACTATTATTACATAGATACGGACACCAGCGAATGCGGCTACCGGATGATCTTTCTGAATACCTCGGACAAGCCCTATTATCCGGATGAAAACGGACAGTATCCCTTCGGCTGGCGTCTGGAAATTTCCAACAGACAGGCCCTCTGGCTGGAACAGGACGCCCTGAAAACCGACAGAAGAATTCTTCTCTTTGCCCACAGCCCCCTGCACAACGCCAACATTTTCGGCACCGAAGGCGGCCCCACCTATATCAAACCCTATGACGACCTGCTGAACGGCCCCAGAGTATATCATGCCGTAAAGCAGTGCAAAAACGTCATTGCCGCATTCTTCGGCCATGTCCATTACGATAACATTGTATACGATGAAGACCTGCTGTCCGTCACCACCCTGTGCTCTCTGGTACAGGAATGGGCGCCCGGCCGTCCCAAACGTACTATAGGAACTCCCACAGAAACTGCATTTGACGTATTCTCCATCAAGTGAGACGTGCTGTACGCAACCCGTTTCGGCGCCGGAGAAAACCGTATGGCTACCCTGATGCGAGTGAAAAAATAAACAAACCGGAGGAAATTATGAAAGAAGTTCATCTGATATGCAACGCTCATCTGGACCCCATCTGGCAGTGGGAATGGGAAGAAGGCGCCGCCGCAGCGCTGTCCACCTTCCGTGCCGCCGCCGATCTGGCAGACCAGTTTGACTACATTTTCTGCCACAACGAAGTAACCCTGTACAAATATATCGAAGAGTATGCCCCAGGCCTGTTTGCCCGTATCAAAGAACTGATCCGCAAGGGCAAATGGCATATCATGGGCGGTTGGTACCTCCAGCCCGACTGCAACATGCCCCAGGGCGAAAGCTTTGTCCGTCAGATTCAGGTAGGTCACCGGTACTTCATGGAAAAATTCGGCGCAAATCCCACCACCGCCATCAACTTTGATGCTTTCGGCCATACCAGAGGGCTGGTGCAGATCATCAAAAAGTGCGGACAGGACAGCCTGATTCTGACCCGTGCCGGATGCGACCCCATTCCCGCAGGACAGTTCTGGTGGGAAGGGTTCGACGGCAGCAGGATCAAGGTCAACGGTGTTCGGCAGGGATACAACACACCCCTGGGCAGTGCCGCAGAAGCCATCCGGAATAAAGCCAATGCCCAGCCGGACGATACGATCTGTGTACTCTGGGGTGTGGGCAACCATGGCGGCGGCCCTTCCCGGAAAGACCTGGCTGACATTGAAAAGCTCATGGCGGAAGGCAACATGAAGATTCTGCACTCCACCCCGGAAACCTTCTTTGCTAAAATCGACCCGGCAGTGGTACACGACAAGTCCCTCCGTACCGTGATGCCCGGCTGCTATACCACCATGTCCCAGATCAAGCTGAAGCATGCCGAACTGGAAAACACCCTGTTCATGGTGGAAAAGCTCTGTTCCGCAGCAGCCATCCGCGGTCTCATCGAATATCCCGAAGACGAACTGGACGAAGTGGTGGAAGATCTGCTGAACGCCCAGTTCCATGATGTACTCCCCGGCAGTTCTGTCCGTGCCGGGGAAGAAAACGGTCTGCGCCTGCTGGATCACGGCCTGCTGATTCTGAACCGCCTCCGTGCCAGAGCATACTTTGCCATGGCCAACGCCGAACCCAGTGCCGCAGAAGGGGAATATCCTGTTCTGGTGCTGAATCCGAATCCCTATGAATGGGAAACGGAAGTCATGTGCGAATTTTCCCTGGCCGATCAGAACTGGTCCGACACCGACGCCTATTACCCCAGAGTACTGGATGCAGAAGGCAATTCCATTCCCGCACAGCTGGTGAAGGAAGAAAGCAACCTGAATCTGGACTGGCGGAAGCGGATCTGTTTCCGTGCCAAACTGGCGCCCCTGACCCTGACCAGATTCTCCGTATACATGGATCTGCAGCCCAAAAAAGTCATTACCCATCCTTCCGGCAGCGATGTGATTGTGGATCTGCCTGCCATCGGCAAACACGTGGAAATCGACGGCAGAACAGGGCTGATGCGTTCCTACCGGATCCATGGCCGTGAATATATCGATCAGACAAAGGGCGGCGCATTCTGTCCCGTGTTCTATAAGGACAACCCCGACCCGTGGGGCATGGGCGGCTTCCAGCTGACAGCCATGGGTTCCGACCCCACTCCCTTTACACTGATGGAAGAACCGGACGGTATGTTCAAGGGCATGAAACCCATTCAGGTCATCGAAGATGGGGATGTATACACCGGTGTGGAATGCTTCTTCCGCTGTGAAAATACCAGAATCCGTGTGGAGTATGATATTTACAGACAGACCGACGCTGTGGATGTCAAGGTGGATGTTTTCCTTGCAGACAACGACCGGATGCTGAAACTGGCACTGCCCCTTACCCCCACCGGAGAATATATCGGTCAGACCGCATTCGGTACAGAACCGCTGTACATGGACGGCAGAGAATGTGTAGCCCAGCGGTTTGTAGCAGTCCGTGACGGTGAAAAATGTATCTCCCTGATGAACCGCGGTACGTATGCCTCCTCGTATCAGGATGGTGTCATTTCCATGTCTCTGCTCCGCGGTGCATCCTACTGCGCGCATCCCATCAATGACAGACCCATCATTCCTACCGACCGGTATGTGAAGAAAATCGACATGGGCGAACGCAACTTCTGCTTCCGTCTGACCGCCGCTCCCGAAGAAGCACTGGAACGGCTGGCATTGGAATACAACGTACCCGCATACGCCTGCAACATGTTCCCTCTGGGCGAAGAAAGCAACACTGCGCCTTTCCGCCTGTCTGTGGATGACCGGAATATCACACTGGTGACCATGAAGAAAAAAGCCGGCGGCACAGGATACCTGATCCGTCTGCTGAACAACTGGTCCGAAGGGAAGAGCACGACCCTGACCTGCGGAAACGCTGCCCTGAAACTGGACTTCGGCAAGTACGAAGTGAAGACGGTTTTGCTGGAAAATGGCAAATTGACCGAAATCCCGGCTCTTGAAATCTGAATGTTTAATCATCATTTTTTGCAGAAAAATACAGACAAGGAAGCAATTTTGTGGTATAATACAAACGCAAAAATCCATAGAATCTTCCAATACACAAAGGAGTAAGCGCATGAACAAGATTTATACCGGCAAAACCAAGGATGTATATTCCCTCGACAACGGCAATGTTCTGCTGAAGTTCAAGGACGACTGCACCGGCAAGGACGGCGTGTTTGATCCCGGCGAAAACAGCGTAGGCCTGACCATCGAAGGCATCGGCAAGGCAAACCTGCAGACCTCCGTATACTACTTTGAAATGCTGAAGGCAGCCGGCATCAAGACTCACTATGTAAGCGCTGACGTTGAAAACGCTACTATGGAAGTTCTGCCCGCCACCGTATTCGGTCATGGTCTGGAAGTGATCTGCAGACTGGTAGCCACCGGTTCCTTTATCCGCAGATACGGCGAATACATCGAAAACGGCACCAGACTGGAAGGCGGCTACGTGGAATGCACCTTCAAGAACGATGAAAAGGGCGACCCGCTGGTAACCTGTGAAGGTCTGGCAGCTCTGGGCGTAATGACCCCTGAAATGTTCGCAAGCATGAAAGAACAGACTCTCAAGATCACAAAGATCGTAGCAGACGACCTGAAGACCAGCGGTCTGGATCTGTGGGACCTCAAGTTTGAATTCGGCTACAACACCGGCGAAGTCATCCTGATCGACGAAATCGCTTCCGGTAACATGCGTGTTTACAACGGCGACACCATCATGGATCCAGTTGAACTGACCAAACTGCTCACCTCCCGCAACAAATAATGGCTAAATCAAAAGGCTCCTCGTATGAGGAGCCTTTTTTATTAC
>JAFQGY010000040.1 GCA_017415325.1 Clostridia bacterium | reverse complement strand
CCCTTCAGTCCCAGCAGGATAGCGGAGGGGATCATCACGTCCAGGAGATACCCGTAGGAACCGGCTTCATCCAGCAGATTGTCCACCGGCTGATAGTGGTGGGACAGAATCCCTCTGGAATCGGCGGGAGCGTCGGGCAGCAGCATGGCGGTAACGGGTCTGCCGTCGATGGATACGGTCACCTTGCCCGGGTACGGGGTTTCGTCCGTCTGGGGGAAGGAGTTGCGGTTGGCGCCGGGGTCACAGCGGTAGCCCAGCATGTAGTTCAGATCCACCTTGCCTTCCGCTTCTTCCTTGGGGAAGTCGTGGGTCATGGGGAATCTGGTGGACAGTTCTGCCATCAGGCGCAGGTCATTGGCAGCATCGAAACCGGGAATGTCGGCGGTGTTTACTTCCACGGAGAAGGAACCTCTGCCAAGGCCGCTTACCTTTTCCACCTTCGCTTCGATGACTCTGTCAAAGCCTTCTGCGGTCAGGTCGGCGGAGGACAGCACCAGTGCATCTTCTCTGGCACCGGCCACGTCAAAGAGCAGACCGTTCTGCATGATGGTTTCGTCACCGTCCAGCAGGGCAAAGGACAGCAGTGCCGTACCGTCGTGTTCCGGGATGGTCAGGGCAATTTCACCCGCCGGGAACGTACCGTAGCCGGCCCATACCAGCTTCAGTTCCCCGGAATCGGCCACATAGTCCCCGTCCACCGGATCGTTCACGGTCAGCTGCCATGCAACAGTCAGCAGTCTGCCGTGGCGCTTGTCGGTAAAACTGGAACCGAACAGGGGAACGGTCACAGATTCGCCGGGCTTTACGGTCTGCATGGGCGCGTAGTCGGCACCCAGATAATCCTGGCTGTGGAGATCCCGGATGGTCATGCCGTAGGTGCTGTAGCCGAAATCCTTGTCCGCATTGTCGATCTTGTAGTATCCGTTGAATTCGTTGACCACATCGTGGAACTCCGTGAACACAAAGCCGCAGAGCTTGTCGTGGAGACGGAATTCGTTCATCATGTACTTGTACTGCCAGGAAATATCGCTTTCCCCGGCGTTGCCTTCGATGCCCCATACGTTGCCGCATTCGCTGTTCATGCAGGGTACATCCGCCATGGTATAGCCGGGCTTGAAGTTGAACTGGGTTCCTTCATAGGAATTGTTGCAGAAGGTATCCACAACGCCCTTGACTCTTTCATACCCGTTGGAATAGAAGTGCCAGGTGTTCACATCGGTCATAGTGTGGTCCCAGTTGCAGGGGGAGTTGTCTTCCACCAGTCTTGTGGGATCCAGCGCCTTGGCCTTCTTCCAGCAGCTTACCACCCATTCTGCGGTTTCATCGGTATAGGCTCTGGTGTCCTTCCCTTCCGCATCCTTGCCGTGGGAGAACAGCCCCCAGGTTTCGTTGAACACTACCCAGTAGAACAGAGACGGATGGTTCCGGTCCCGGAGGATCTGCTGTTCCATTTCCACTTCAAACTGTGCCTTTGTTTCCGGCAGGGGATCGCCCCAGAAGCAGGGGATGTCTTCCATGATCAGAAGTCCCAGCTTGTCCGCCCAGTACAGCTTCAGCGGTTCTTCCGCCTTGATGTGGATTCTGGCCATGTTGATGCCGATCCGCTTCAGCCGCTGGATTTCATCCCGGCAGTCGTCATCGGAAGGCAGGGTGAAGAAGCCTTTCGGGTTGAAGGACTGATCCAGCACGCCGCAGAGGTAGTAGGGCTTGCCGTTGAGGGTGATATAGTTCCGGTTGTGTGCGCCGAACTTGCCGGTGCCGATTTCCCGGATGCCGAAATAGGTGGAAACGGTATCATCCCCCAGCTGCAGCGTTCCTTCGTACAGATTGGGTTCTTCGGGCGTCCACCATCTGGGATCTTCCACCTGCAGTACCAGCTCCGCCTTGTTGTCCTTTACTTCCGCACATCCCTGCACGCAGCCGAAATCCGCACAGATTTTTGCTCCGTCCGCCGCATCCGCTGTGGTGATGGCGTAGGTTACGGTACCGTCCAGCTTTGTGGTGACACAGAAATCCGCAATGTAAGCTGCCGGGCGGGCTTCCAGCCAAGGTGTCTGCCAGATCCCTCTTGCGTTGCCGTAGCCCTGCTTACCGTAAGTCTGGCTCCGGTCGCTGGTATCGGTGGCGCAGACTTCGATGGTGTTGTCGGCCGCTCTGTCCCAGATGCCGGTCACTTCAAAGGAGAAGGGCATATAGCCGCCCTTATGGGAACCAAGTTCCTTCCCATTGACGGTTACGGTACAGGTATAGTCCACGGCACTGAAGTGCAGGAAGATACGGGCGTTTTCCGGATTCCAACGGACACTGCGGCGGTAATAGGCGGTGCCGTCCTTTTCTTCGGCAATACCGGACAGGGGAGAACCCCAGGGATAGGGCACTTCGATGGTACGGTCATAT
>JAFQGY010000039.1 GCA_017415325.1 Clostridia bacterium | reverse complement strand
CACTGATTAACTATATTTATGCAATTGGAAACGTTCTGTGGCGAGCAGGGTCGGGTCCCTGGGAGCTCTCTCCACTATTTCTCATGTCTTGGATAAACAATATCCAGTGGCAGATGGAATTGCAGGGACTATATCCAGTGGGAATCCTGTTGAAAGTTCTTTGCTGAGCTTTCTTTCAAGAAAGCGACACGTTCCCTCTATACAAACAGGTTAGTTAATCATCATTTACATAAGTAGTAAGAAACAAGAAATGCGGGATAAAAACCATGACATATACGGAAATCTTAAAAATTCTCTGCGATACCATGACGGTGTCGGGGAACGAACAGAATGCACATGAAGCGGTACGGGAACTCACCGGGGACTGCTTTGATGAAATCTATACCGATACCGCCCGGAATCTGGTGCTGGTGCGGAAATGCGGAAAGGAAAACGCCCGCCGGATCCTGCTGGACGCCCATATGGACGAAATCGGCATGATGGTGCGGGCGGTGCATGAGGGCGGTTTTGTCACCGTCGTGAACATCGGCGGGCTGGACAGACAGATTCTCCCGGCCTCCGACTGCCTGCTCTGGGGAGAGAAAAAGACCATCCCCGGGGTATTCGCCGCCACACCGCCCCATCTGTACGGGGTTCTGAGCCGGGATGTGCCCTCCTGGGACAAGCTGGTGATCGACACCGGATATACCAAAGAAGAACTGGAAGAATTGGGCATAAAGATCGGTACCCCTGTCAGCTACAAGCGGCAGTGGACAAACCTGCTGAATAACCGGATCACCGGACAGGGGTTTGACGACAAATGCTGTGCCGCCGGGCTGCTCTGTGCCGTGATGCATACGCCGAAAGAAGCGCTGGCCGGGGATATCTACATCACCCTGTCCTCCGGAGAAGAAATCGGCGGGCATGGTGCAGACTGTGCCGTCTTCGGAATCCGTCCGGATGTGGCCATTGTCACCGATGTAAACTTTGCCGCCGCCCCCGGTGTATCGGCAGACGAATCTGCTCCCATGGGGGACGGACCGATGGTTTCCCTCTCCGCCGTAACCGACCGGAAGCTGACGGAGAAGATCCTCTCCATCGCCAAGGCGGCAGGAATCCATGTAAACACCGTAGTGGAAGCCACAACCACCGGCACCAACGCCAATACGTTGGTATACACCCAGTACGGCGTTCCGGCCGCTGTCGTCAGTATTCCTCTGGGGGGGATGCACTCCTATAACGAATATCTGTCCATTGACGACGGGGAAGCCTTCACCAGACTGATCCAGGCCTGCATCGCCAATCCGGATCTGGCGGAAGGATTTGATATGATTACCGAAAAGGGGGGACTGGCATGAAAGGAATGGAACTTCTGAAAACACTTTGCATGACCTTCGGCCCCTCCGGCTGTGAAGACCCTGTGGCAAAAGTCATCAAAGAACAGGTACTGCCCCATGCGGACGAGGTGACTACGGACAGACTGGGTTCCCTGCTGGTGCTGTACAAAGGAACCGGTGAAGTCAAGGAAGGTACCAGAGTCCCCCGGCGACTGATGCTGGCGGCACATATGGACGAAGTGGGCTTCATGATCCGTTCCGTGGACGACCGTGGTCTGCTGTATCCGGCAAAACTGTCCGTCGGCGAAGGCAAAATGCTCACCGGCAGAAGCGTTACCATCGGCAATGCCGAAAAACAGACCGACGGGTTCATCGGTGCGGTTCCGGCCCATAAATCCGGCGGTTCCACCGACTTCGGCGCACTGTACATCGACATCGGAGCCAAAAACCGTGCAGAAGCGGAAAGCCATGCCGGGAAGGGTGACTTCGGCGTGTTCCGTACGGAATTTGAAGAGCTGGGCGGTGCGGATCCCCTGTGGAAGGGCAAGGCCATTGATGACCGGCTGGGCTGTGCGGTGCTGTGCGATGTACTGGCGGAACTGGCCGAGTCCGGGTACCGTCCGGCATTTGACACATGGTTCTGCTTCACCAGACGGGAAGAAGTGGGTGCTTCCACCGCCGCCACGGCCGCCTATGCCGTTGACCCGGATGTGGGTATCGTTCTGGAAGCCACTGCCGTTTCCGATGTGTACGGCACAGACGAAACCTGGCAGGTCGGTCAGCAGGGGAAGGGGCCGCTGGTATCCCTCATCGACGCAGGAACCATCTACGACAAGGATCTGGCCAACTTCCTTCTGGAACTGGGGGAAGAAAAGGGCATCCCGGTACAGCCCAAGAAATATCCCGGCGGCACCAACGATACCAGACCCATTTCCAAGGTGCGCTCCGGTGTGCGGGTTGCGGCCATTTCCTCTCCCACCCGGTATATCCATACGGCAGCCTGTGCGGTACGGAAGTCCGACTACGAAAGCATGGTACGGCTGGTATCGGCGGCTGTACGAAATCTGTAACCAAAAATCTACATAAACGAGGTATAAAACATGTTTGAACTGATGCAGAAGCTGTGCGGCGTGCTGGCTCCTTCCGGCAGAGAATACGCCATGACCGAAACCGTAAAGGAAATGCTGACTCCCTTCGTGGATGAAGTGAAGGTGGACGTATTGGGCAACGTGGTCGGGAAGATCTGCGGCACCGGCGGGGAAGAAAAAAAGAAGATCCTGTATCTGGCGCACATGGACGAAGTGGGCTTTATGGTCACCTACATCGAAAGCAACGGCTACATCCGCTTCACCAACATGGGCGGTCCGAACCTGGTTTCCGCTGCCTATCAGGAAGTGATCTTTGAATACGGCACCAGAGGGCACATTGTTCCCCATACCGGTTCCGACGGCAACCTGAACTACAGCACCATGGTAGTGGACATCGGCGCAAAGGACAAGGAAGACGCAAAGAAGTACGTGAAGCTGGGCGAATGCTTCTCTGCCCTGCCCCATGTCACGAAACTGGCGGGCACCATGATCGGCGGACGTCCGCTGGATGACCGGATCGGCTGCGTGATCCTGCTGGAAGCGGCAAAGGCCATGAAGGAAGCCAGACCCTACAACGATATTTATCTGGCCTTCACCGTACAGGAAGAAACCACAGCCAACGGCGCCACCGTATCCGCTTTCGATATCCGTCCCGACATCGGCATCGCACTGGACGTATGCGGCACCGGGGACACCATCGGGGCAGTACCCATGGAAACCAGATGCGGTGACGGTGCGGCCATCCTGATCCGGGACAGCACACTGGTGGCGGACAGAGAACTGGTGAACACCATGTTTGCCGTTGCGGAAGAAAAGGGCATCCGGTACCAGACCGAAGTGTACACCCACGGCGGCACCGATGCGGTTCCCATGCAGAAGGTTGCGCTGGGAGCCAAGGCAGGCGTAATCTCCATCCCCATGCGGTATCTGCACACCTCTGCGGAAGTGCTGGATCTGGCGGATGCACAAGCCTGCTGTGAGCTGGTTGTTGCGCTGAGCAGCCACAGTTTTTGAGATAAGAAGTCAGAAATAAGGGACACAAAATAGAAGGTACGGCTTTTCCCGGATTTCAATTCCGGGAGCGGCCGTACCTTGTTTTTTTATTCGGTTGGGTTTGTTTCATCCGGTTCCTTCGGTTCTTCTTCCGGCTGGGTATAGCTGCTGATGGGAATGGGCTGGTTTTCCGACATACAGGCAATATCCCGCTGAAGGGTGAACAGCTGTCTGGCGATACAGATGGTCGTGATGAATCCGGCAAGCAGCAGTATCGTCAGGACATATCCCCAAAAGGTTCCGTCCAGCACCTCGACTATGTCAAATCCCGTTTTGTTGACCATAAAGAACCCTGCCAGCCACAGTACCGTGGTCAGCACTGTCTGTACCGTACGATATTTCCGCAGGGGGGCTCCCTGTTCACAGAACCAGT
>JAFQGY010000038.1 GCA_017415325.1 Clostridia bacterium | reverse complement strand
TCCATCCAGTCCATTGTGGCGGAACCTTCGTGGGTTTCACCGATCTTATGGGTCTTCCCGGTGTAGAACAGGATACGCTCCGTGGTAGTGGTCTTACCGGCATCGATGTGCGCCATGATGCCGATGTTCCGTGTACGCTCAAGTGAATATTCCCTTGGCATGTATTCAATCTCCTTTTGTAATGGGGGGCGCGGACTTGTCGAAAAGTCTGACTTTTCAGTAAGTCATCAAACGGGGAAATGCGCTTTGATCGGGTGGCAGTCCAATCAATATCTGAAATGAGAGAATGCCTTGTTGGCTTCGGCCATTCTGTGCATTTCTTCCTTCTTCTTGAATGCACCACCGGTGCTGTTGATAGCATCGATGATTTCAGCGGCGAGACGGTCGGCCATGGTCTTTTCGCCTCTGGTACGAGAGTAAGTCACGATCCAGCGCAGACCCAGAGTCTGACGTCTTTCCGCTCTGACTTCCATAGGAACCTGATAGTTGGAACCACCTACACGGCGGGCCTTAACTTCCAGGACAGGCATAACGTTTTCCAGTGCTTCGGTGAATGCTTCCAGGGGGTTCTTACCAACCTTGGCTTCCACCTGTGCGAACGCGTCATATACAATCTTCTGTGCAACGCCCTTTTTGCCGTCGTACATAACATTGTTGATCAGCTTGGTGACCAGCTTGGAATTATAAAGCGGGTCCGGCAGTACATCTCTCTTAGAAATCTGACCTCTTCTAGACACTGTTCTTCCCTCCTTCATGAATTTTATGATATCACAGGTACTCGAAAGAAATCTTCCGCAAGTGTGTTCCTGGCCAGTCTATATGTGAAAACATTTATTACAGGCAGGTCAACACAAACGAGGAATTTTGCTGATGTTCAGCAGTATTTCGGTTTGGCTTGAAGAATAGAATTACTTCTTCTTAGCTCTCTTTGCACCGTACTTGGAACGGGCCTGATTCCGGTTGGCAACGCCCTGGGTATCCAGAGTGCCGCGGATGATGTGGTAACGTACACCAGGCAGGTCACGTACACGGCCGCCGCGGATCAGAACTACAGAGTGTTCCTGCAGGTTATGACCGATACCGGGAATGTAGCAGGTAGCTTCCATACCGATGGTCAGACGAACCTTGGCGATCTTACGGATAGCAGAGTTAGGCTTCTTGGGAGTCTGGGTATGAACCTTGGTGCATACACCGCGCTTCTGAGGAGCACTCTGTTCGGTGGGAACCTTCTTCAGAGAGTTGAAGCCCTGCTGCAGTGCGGGAGCCTTGGACTTGTAAACCTTGTCCGTTCTGCCCTGCTTAACCAGCTGATTAAAAGTAGGCATCTTATGGTATCCTCCATTTCTTCTGTAATAAATGTGTTTTCCGATTTTGCCGAAATTGGCATGTTCTCCGGCAGAGATGAAACCGGGGAGCGTA
Organism: Clostridia bacterium; assembly: GCA_017415325.1. Taxonomy (GTDB): domain Bacteria; phylum Bacillota; class Clostridia; order Oscillospirales; family CAG-272; genus UMGS1696. Next base: position 2,855 of record JAFQGY010000038.1, on the reverse strand, counting down.
CGTTTGCGGGCATAGGGATAGCCCCTTTCCCAAAGCGTACGTCTCATTATAACAAATTCCCGCATTTTTGTCAAGAGGATTGAGACACTGGAATCATATTCTCCCACTTGCACAACAATTATGCAAAACTGAGCCGGAATTTAGCATCATTTTTCAATAAAAAATTCGCTTTATTCCCGGACAGAACAAAAACGTCTCCCCACCGCAGAAACGATGGGAAAGACGCTTTTCATCAGTGGATATATAGGGATACCGGGATCTTACAGAAGGGTTTCTTCTTCATCTCCGGCGTCGTCCATAATGTCGGAGGGCACTGTGTCGGACAGGAGAGAATCGAATTCATCGTGTGCGAAATCATCATCTTCGAAGAATTCATCATCTTCATGCAGATCTTCTTCCTCTTCGAAATCGGACAGATCCAGATCCAGGAAGGGAGAATCGGGTTCGATGGTGTGTTCCACTTCGATGTTCCGATACTGTTCCATACCGGTACCGGCGGGAATCAGCTTACCGATGATTACATTTTCCTTCAGAGCCAGCAGGTGGTCGATCTTGCCCTTGATGGCAGCCTCGGTCAGCACCTTGGTGGTTTCCTGGAAGGATGCGGCGGACAGGAAGGATTCGGTCAGCAGGGAAGCCTTGGTGATCCCCAGCAGCACAGCTTCTCCGGTAGCCTTCATCAGATCATATTCACCGGCTTCGATCCGCTGTGCGATTTCTTCGTTGGCGGCAATGAATTCGGATACATTGACCATGGAGCCGGAGAGCAGTCCGGTATGCCCTTCGTCCAGAATACGGATCTTCCGGGTCATCTGACGGGCGATAACTTCGATGTGCTTGTCGTTGATATTGATGGACTGGGAACGGTACACCTTCTGTACTTCCAGAATGATGTAGTTGTACACAGCGTCAATACCGTTGATCCGCAGGATGTCGGCGGGGTTCTTGTCACCTTCGGTCAGTTCCTTGCCGGGGGCAACATGCTGGCCGTCTTCCACAACTATACGGGTACCGAAGGGAATCTGGTATACCACAGGTTCCAGACCGGCGTCGTCAGGCGTGATGGTGATGTTGTGGATCTTCTTCACGTCCTGAATGGAAACAGTACCGGCGCATTCGGAAACGATGGCAGTCTTCTTGGGCTTTCTGGCTTCAAAGAGTTCTTCAACTCTGGGAAGACCCTGGGTAATGTTGGCAGCGGCTACACCACCGGTATGGAAGGTACGCATGGTCAGCTGGGTACCGGGTTCCCCGATGGACTGAGCGGCGATGATACCGACGGATTCGCCCACGTTTACAGGCTTGTCGTTGGCCAGGTCAGAACCGTAGCAGTGTGCGCAGACACCGTAGCGGGAACGGCACTGCAGTACGGTGCGGATCTGTACATCGGTTACGCCTGCTTTGACGATGGCGGAGGCTTCTGCTTCGGAGATCATGTGGTTGTCTTCCACGATCACTTCGCCGGTTTCGGGATGGCATACGGCACCGATGGTATACCGGCCCACCAGACGGTCTTTCAGGCCTTCCACCACGTCGTTGCCTTCCTTGATATCGGATACCCAGATACCGGCAGAGGCGCCGCAGTCTTCTTCACGGATGATTACGTCCTGCGCTACGTCAACCAGACGTCTGGTCAGGTAACCGGAGTCGGCGGTTTTCAGAGCGGTATCGGACAGGGATTTACGGGCACCACGGGCAGCCATGAAGTATTCCAGAATGTTCAGACCTTCCCGGAAATTGGACTTGATGGGCAGTTCCATGGTTTTCCCGTTGGTGGCGAACATCAGACCACGGATACCGGCCAGCTGACGCATCTGTGTCATGGAGCCTCGGGCACCGGAGTCGGACATCATTTTGATGGAGTTGTATCTGTCAAAGTTGGCCTGCAGAGCGGCTACAACGTCCTTGGTGGTCTGTTCCCAGACTTCGATAACGTTGTTGTACCGTTCTTCGTCGGTCAGTTCCCCGCGGCGGAAGTGCTTGGCGATTTCGTCTACCTTCTTTTCGGCAGCGGCAACCAGCGTGTACTTTTCCTTGGGGATGATCATGTCTGCGGCGGAAATGGAAATGGATGCTCTGGTGGAGTACTTGTACCCCATGGACTTGATGTCGTCCAGCATGGCGGAGGTGATGGCAAAACCATGGGCGCGGATACACCGGTCGATGATGTTGCCCAGTTCCTTGGAACCGCAGACGAACATGATTTCCAGATCGAATGCCTTTTCGGGAGCGGTTCTGTCCACGTAACCCAGATCCTGGGGGATGGGCTTGTTGAAGATCAGGCGGCCCAGGGTAGCGTCGATGAGACGGGTCTGGGGGACGCCGTCGATTTCCTTGGTGACACGGATCTTGATGGGAGCATGCAGCCCCAGCAGACCGTTTTCATAGGCCATCATGGCTTCGTCAAAGTCACGGAAGATCTTGCCTTCGCCGGGTTCGCCGGGCTTATCCAGAGTCAGATAGAAGGAGCCCAGCACCATGTCCTGAGAAGGAACGGCAATGGCACGGCCGTCCACGGGCTTGAGCAGGTTGTTGGCGGAGAGCATCAGGAACCGGGCTTCGGCCTGTGCTTCGGCAGACAGCGGCACGTGTACAGGCATCTGGTCACCGTCAAAGTCGGCGTTGAATGCCTTACATACCAGCGGATGCAGCTTGATGGCTTTCCCTTCCACCAGTACAGGTTCAAATGCCTGGATGGACAGACGGTGCAGGGTAGGCGCACGGTTCAGCAGAACGGGATGGGACTTGATGACGTTTTCCAGTGCATCCCAAACGTCCGGATTGACCTTTTCCACCTTCTTCTTGGCTTCCTTGATGTTGGAGGCCTTGCCGGTTTCCACCAGACGCTTCATAAC
>JAFQGY010000037.1 GCA_017415325.1 Clostridia bacterium | reverse complement strand
GTACAGCTGCCCCCGTTCCATGAGAAACGACAGCGGGGTATATCCGGCGTCCAGAGCCAGAGTGACCACAGTTTTGCTTTCCGCAATGAAGATCCCCTTTTCCGGGGCGCGTCTGGAGCGGAGCTGATTTTCCGTAAGGCGGGCATACGGATTCAGGGCAGGGTCGGACAGATCGGTGATTTCTGTGATATGTGCCATAGCGGCAGTCCTCCTGCGATGATGGATTTACAGCAGATCTGCGATGTCGTAAATCAGCTGTTCGGTTTTTTCCCAGCCGAGACAGGGGTCGGTGATGGACTTGCCGTATACGCATTCCCCGATTTTCTGGGCACCGTCTTCGATATAGCTTTCGATCATGAAGCCCTTTACCAGTTTCTTTACATCCGCATCATGCCGGCAGCTGTGGAGCACTTCCTTGGCAATCCGTACCTGCTGGAGATACTGCTTGCCGGAGTTGGAATGGTTGGTGTCCACGATCAGGGCAGGATTGGCAAGGCCGCTGGCAGCATAGGTCTCCGACAGATGCACCAGATCTTCGTAGTGGTAGTTGGGGATGGACTGGCCGTGTTTGTTCACGTAGCCGCGGAGGATGGCATGGGCGATGGGGTTGCCATCGGAATGGACTTCCCAGCCCTGATAGATGAAGGTATGCTTATGCTGGGCGGCAGTAATGGCGTTCATCATGACGGAAATGTCGCCGGAGGTGGGATTCTTCATCCCTACGGGAATATTCAGGCCGCTGGAGGTAAGCCGGTGCTGCTGGTTTTCCACGGAACGGGCACCGATGGCTACATAGGCCAGCAGATCATCCAGATACTGGTAGTTTTCGGGATACAGCATTTCGTCGGCACAGGAAAAACCGGTTTCCCGGAGAGCACGGAGGTGCAGTTCCCGGATGGTAACGATGCCTTTGTACATATCGGGTTTTTCATTGGGGTTGGGCTGGTGGAGCATTCCCTTGTACCCATCGCCGGTGGTTCTGGGCTTGTTTGTATAGATACGGGGAATGATATAAATTTTATCGGAAACCTTGTCCTGTACGGTGCGCAGGCGGCTGATATAGTCGATGACACTGTCTTCGTTATCGGCAGAGCAGGGGCCGATGATCAGAATCAGTTTATCGGAATTGCCGGTGAAAATTTTACGGATTTCGGCATTGCGGGTGGCTACCAGTTTTTCCAGATCAATGGAAAGGGGGTATTCAGCCTTGATCTCCCATGCGGCGGGGAGATGCCGTTCAAATCTCATGCTCATAAAGGGGAACCTTCTTTCAGTAAATTGCCTGGGGAGGCGGAATTCTGTTCTGCGTCACCTGAGACAGGGTATATATGCATGGAAAATAAAAATCCCTGCTCCATCCAAAGGAAAGAACAGGGACAGTCATAAACCGTGTTACCACTCTGCTTCACTTTCTTCTCACGAAAAAAGCCTCATAAGGTGCCGATGACACCCTTGCGATATAACGGTCGCACCCGGTAAACTTACACAGCCGCAGGGGCCTTCGGTTTTCAGCTCACGGAAGGAATTCGCCGTTTCTGTATTGCTGCTTCGCACCATCCAGCAGCTCTCTGAAATACGGGACAACGGGTACTGGTTTCCGCTCAGACGCATTTGATAATACCAATATTGTATCAGCATTCGGGCGGTTTGTCAAGGGTTTTCTGTGAACAGAACGGAATAAATATCGGAGATTTTTCAGGAGAGGAGGCATGGAGCCGGGTATGACGGAAAATTGCCGGAAGAGCCTGCGGAGATCAGTGCAGGATTTCTGTCATGGCAGTATGAATGTCCTTGCGGATTGCCTGCAGATATTTTGTCACCATCTCTGTAAAGCCGCTGTATTTCCGCAGATCTTCTCCCCAGAAATCCATTTTTCCGGCGGCGGCGTCCACATATTCCGGAATGGGCAGCATACTGTGTGCCGCAAAGAATTCCAGTACCGCACGGTCGTCGCGGATCACATATTCCGTTCCGTCAGCCCGTCTGGCATGGAGACCATCGTCCTGCAGTGTATCGGAAGTGTAGAACGCCAGCAGAGCCGCAAAGGAAAAGGTCAGATATTCCGGCAGGGTTTTGTGTGCGGCATAATGATCGCGGAGAGAGGGGAGGACTCTTGCTTTCCACTTGGATACGGAATTGAGAGAGATTGCCAGCAGTTCATGATCGATAAAGGGGTTTTCAAACCGTTCAAATACGGCGGCGGCAAAGGCATCCACATCGGCACGATCCAGCGGAACCAGGGGAGCAATTTCTTCCTGTACAGCCTGACGGACAAATCTGCCGGTGACTGGATCCTGCATCATATCTCTGACGATCCGCTTTCCATACAGCCATCCGGCCAGCACAGAAGAAGTATGGGCGCCGTTGAGAATCCGCACCTTGCGTTCCCGGTAAGGCCGCTGGTCTGCGGTGAATACTACAGGCAGTCCGGCTTTGGCAAAGGGAAGTTCTCCGCTGATGTCCCGGTCGCTTTCTATAACCCACAGACCGAAAGGTTCTCCCACATCCAGCAGTTCATCACGGTATCCCAGTGTCTCCCACAGTGCTTCTGCTTCGGAGGCCGGAAATCCGGTGACGATCCGGTCTACCAGTGTGCTGCAGAAGATGCAGTGTTCCCGGATCCATGCGGCAAATCCTTCCGGCAGATTCCAGACTTCTGCCAGACGCAGGACACAGGACCGCAGCTTACCACCGTTATTTTCAATCAGTTCCACCGGCAGCAGGATTACGCCGCTTTCTGCAGAACCATGGAAGGCAAGATACCGTTCATAGAGGAACTTTGTCAGCTTTCCCGGGTAAGTAGCCGGTACGCCTTCCATGGTATCCCCTTCGTCCAGCACAATCCCCGCTTCGGTGGTGTTGGATACTATAAAGCGTACGGTAGGACATTTCGCCAGTTCTGCCAGATTGTCCCAGGTATCGGCGCCGTCTGCCGCACGGTTCACAGAGGTGATGATCCGGTGGGTATTCACTACTTCGCCGTTTTCCTGACCGCGGAGAATGACAGTGTACAGACAATTCTGTGCCTCAAACCGTTCCAGGGAACCGTAGGAAATGGGTTTTACAATGGCAATACTGCCGTTGAAGTCGGTTTTTTCATTGCAGATATCGATCATGTAATCGACGAAAGCACGCAGAAAATTGCCTTCGCCGAACTGAACCACCCGCAGCGGGCGTTCTGTTTTTTCGATACCGAGCTCGGTGATATGTTTCATTGGATGCTCCATTCTGTTGTATCAACTGAGGATTTACAGGGTTACGCCGTCTTTGAATATGGAAAGATCGTGCCGGTCGAGGGATTCCGATTTTGCATGTGCTTTCCCGGAAGCAAGAAGGAGAATATAGTCCAGAAATGCTTCGGTCAGTGTGTCCATGGAAACACCGCCAAGCAGCTGACCGGCGTCAAAATCAATCCAGGAACGTTTTTTGTTATACAG
>JAFQGY010000036.1 GCA_017415325.1 Clostridia bacterium | reverse complement strand
GGGTGCAGAGAGAAAAACGGCCGGTTCTCCTCTGGCATACCACCATGACGAATGGAGTCCATTATGTATAAAATCGGAGAACTTTCCAAGCTGTGCAGTATTCCTGTCAAGACCCTGCGGTATTATGACGACATAGGACTTCTGCGCCCGGATCACATCGACAAATTCACCGGATACCGGTACTATTCCGCTGCCCGGCTGGGAGAATGCTGCCGTATTCTGGCCCTGAAAGAGCTGGGCTTCACATTGGACGAGATCCGGAAGCACCTGCAGGCGGGAGACACCCTGGCTCTGCTGGACGCCAAGAAAACAGAACTGGAACAGACCATCGCCGATACGGAAGAAAAACTCCGCCGTCTGGAAAATCTCAGAATCCTGACAACGGAAGGAGAACAAACCATGTATCCTGTGGTCATCCGGGGAAACGACCCCATCCGCTGTGTGCTGCTGCGCCGGATCTATGCCGACAGGGAGGAAGCCCGCCGCACCTGTGATACCATTGCCGCCGCTCTGCCCCCGCATCTGGTGGGAAAACGGCGCATGCTCATCAACTACGAAACCGCCCACAAGGAAACCGGACTGGATCTGGCCGCCTGTGTGGAGATCACCGGAAAACTGCCAGCCGACATCCCGTATACCGAAAAAACACTGGATTTTCCCGGCGAAACCGCTACCCTGGTCTGTCCGGCAGAGAAAACAGAGGAGGCTTACCGGGATATGATCCGGCAGCTTCACCAATACCCGGCACAGATTGTGGGGGCCTTTGCTGAAATCCTGCACGGGGACGGGACACTGGAACTGAAAGTCCCTGTCTGCCGCATCACCAAAGATTCGGTATTCCCCACGGAAGAAATGCGTTCGCCCTTTGAGAACGATCCCGCCGCCATCGGGAAATGGACCATGCTGGATATTGTCCCTTCCCGAGAGCAGTTTCTGTACGGACATGAAAAAAGCCTGCATCTGGGCTGGCTGGACGAGCTGTATTTTCTGGAAGGAGGTGCGGGGTACTGGAGTCTTCCGGGCTGGACAAAGGGATGGGTTTACACCTACGGCAAAGAACCCCAGCGTCTTCTGGGAAACCGGTATGAAATCGAAGAATCGGACGGACATACCCTGCTGTATCTGTACATGAAGCATTACCGGGACGGACAGGGAATTGCCTGCGGGATGCCGGAGGTCTGGGTCTACGAAAAAACGGACAGTCTCTCCCGGAAAGAGGAAGAAATCCGCCGTACAGACCGGGTAGAGTATCCCTTTGTGCCGGATGCAGCCGTTCTTGGGAAATGGCAGGTGCGGGATTTCTATCCGTGGAAATTTGCGGAAAACTTTGATCCCGCCAAGCAGAACTACCCGGATGAAGAACTGTTTGTACGGGAAATGGCGTTTCAGCCGGACGGCAGCTGTCTGCAGATTACCCGCCGGCACACCAGCCATCTGACCTGGACCAAAGGCCTTGTCCTCAACCAAAAACTCCGTACCGCCTCCGCATACGAAATCCGGAATATCGACGGTACAGAGTATCTCATCATGGAATGGAAAACCGGCGACTACCAGTACGGCTCGGACGCCAGAATTTACCATTATGTTTTTACAAGATAAGAAGTAAGAAGTAAGAGATAAGAAATATCCCCTCAAAAACAAATGGCTTGCAGGATATACCGTCCCCGCAGGCCATTTGCTTTTTCAGTGTATTTCTTACTTCTTACATCTTATTTCTTACTTTTTCTGTATGTCCAGAATCTTCTCCAGCATTTCCAGCACCTGCTCCGCCTTATCCTCAAACCGTTCCGCCGCCGGGATCCGGATCAGGTTCGGGTGATCGGACCAGGCGGTAAAAGCCCGCTCGTTGGACAGCAGCGCTTCTTCCCTGCCAGATTCCAGCCGCAGATCGTTGCCGGAATGGATGTCGAAGAGAATATCGCTTCTGGTGGCGGCGGAATCCAGAAACAGCACCGTCTGATACCGTCCCAAAAGCCGTTTCCGGGAGTAGCCGAAGCTGCGGCAGATGGTTCCGAAGGTTTCAGGAGGGAGATACCCGCCGCCGTCTCCCAGTCCCCGGTCACAGAGCAGCAGTACCGGATGCCCGGTTTCTCTGGATTTCGGCAGCATCCGCCGGAATGCCCGGTTTTCGTTTTCCAGCTGGTGCCGGAACACCGTATGCTGAAAAGCCACATTGCCCCACCGCTCGGGAGTATATCCCCGCTCCAGCAACTCCGTGGCGCATTCCTTCACATAGGCCACAGGCATACCGGAATCCTGCAGATGTTCCCGCAGATACTGCAGAATCCGGCTTTTCCCCGCTGCCACCCCGCCGGTCAGCACAATCCGGATCACACGGCGGGGAGGAGAGCTGATTTTGTTGTTCATCACACCACATCCTTATTGCAAAACAAGAGATATTCTGCCGATTTCATCCGTTCCGCCGGACATCTCTTACTTCTTATTTCTGATTTCTTATCTGAAAAATACCGTTCCCACAGACCATGCCTTCACATTGGGTACTGTCACCGTGTACACATCTGCCGCACCCGTCTTATCCAGCGTCAGTTCCGTAAACGGCGTATACTGTCCCATATAGCATACCTTTTCCGAGGCGGGTCTGTATACCTGCAGAACCAGTTCCCCGCTGTCGGCTACAGTGGCGTTGGTGATGCTGGCCTGGGTCAGTCGGCCTTCCCTGTCACAGCGGGACTGCAGGATCGCCTTGATGGGGGAGAGAATTTCGGCAGGCTGACGAT
>JAFQGY010000035.1 GCA_017415325.1 Clostridia bacterium | reverse complement strand
TTCCCACCACTTCCATGGCAAAGGCCACGTTTTCATACACGGTTTTCTTGGGGAACAGGCGGAAGTCCTGGAACACCACCCCCAGCTCCCGGCGGTAATAGGGAACCCGGAAGTTGGACATTTCCGTCAGGTTGTATTTCCCGACGATCAGCTTCCCGGAGGTGGGCTTTTCTTCCCGCAGCAGCAGCTTCATCAGGGTGGTCTTCCCGGCGCCGGAGTGGCCTACCACAAAGACGAACTCCCCGTCGTCGATGTGCAGGTTGATCCCCTTCAGCGCCAGTGTCCCGTTGGGGTATGCTTTTTTCACATTTACAATATCGATCATAAATAATCCTATTCGGCACAGATATGCGCATCTGCACCATCCTATGGGTTGTTTTCTTTCACGAAAACGACATTATCTACAATAGATATAGACAGTTCATGGCCGTTTTGTGAAATTTCCGCAGTAAAGCACAAATAGGGAGTGCACCCGCCCGGGATCGGACAGATACATCCCCACTTTGTTGTCTGATTACATGTCCATCTACGTTTTGCCTTATCAATACTTGACAGGCTTGGTGGTCAGATACCGCTTTACCATCAGGGCTACCTTGAAGGTAATGGCATGGTCGAATTCCCGCAGGTCAAGACCGGTCAGCTTGCGGATCTTTTCCAGACGGTATACCAGCGTATTTCTGTGTACGAACAGCTTCCGGGAAGTTTCGGATACGTTCAGGTTGTTTTCGAAGAAGCACTGGATGGTCATGAGAGTTTCTCTGTCCAGAGCGTCCAGGCTGCCGTTCTTGAAGACTTCCTGCAGGAACATTTCGCACAGGGTGGTGGGCAGCTGATAGATCAGGCGGCCGATCCCCAGATTTTCATAGCTGATGATGTTCTTTTCGGTGTCAAATACCTTGCCCACTTCCAGAGCCACCTGGGCTTCCTTGTAGGAACGGGCCAGATCCTTGATGTTGTCCACCACGGTACCGATCCCGATGGAAACCTTGGTGTAGAATTCGGAGTTCAGGGTGTCGGCGATACCCTTGGCCACCTTTTCGATTTCCTTGATGTCGGTGCTGGGCTTGATTTCCTTCACCAGAACGATGTCCTGTTCCCCGGTGGAGATCACATAATCCTTGTTCTTGTCCGGGAAGATGTTCTGTACCATATCAAAGGACAGCACATCGGACTTGGAATGGAACTTGATCAGGAAGACAACACGGGTTTCTTCCGCATAGAAGCGCAGGTCCTTGGACTTGATGTAGATATCGCTGGGCATGATGTTGTCCAGAATGATGTTCTTGATAAAGGAACTCTTGTCGTATTTTTCATCGTACAGATTCTTGATGTTGGAAAGAGAAACAGCCAGCACGGTTGCCATCTTTTCCGCAAACTTGTCTTCCCCTTCGATGAATACGATGTACTCCCACTTGGAACCGGAGCCGATGGGCTTGTAGGTATAGCCGCCGGAGGTGATTGCGTCAGAGGTATAGGCCAGCTCATCCCGCACGCCCTGTCTCATTTCTCCGATCTTGACCAGTTCACTGCAGGAGATGATCACGCCGTTGTCATCGATTACGCCGATCACACGATCCACAGCGTCTCTCATTTGATGAATGATTCCTTGAAACAGACGATTTGACATAGGATGCCCCTTTCGAAATTCTATAAAAATATGGAATTGTATATACTATACTATATTTTACATGACTTTTTGTATTTTTTCAATAGGAAAATAAGGATTTTTTATAAAAAAGCCAGATTTTTTTTGTTTGTTTGCGTGTTTTCCAACAAGACGCCGGATTTTTCCCCTCTCAATTTCCAGTATTACCTGTTTTTACCATCCTCTATGCAGATTTTCTTCACAAAAGGTAATTTATATTTACCCGCCCGGGTTGCGTTTTTGGAAATAGTGTGGTATACTGAAGCCGGAAAAACGGGTACTGACTGGACAGTATACGGCAAAAAACACCGGAGGAAACTTGCACTATGGCATCTCTCACCTGCAAAAGCATTGCACATATCCACAACGACTTCTCGGGAAAGTTCGGCATTCCCCGGCAGAGCGGCCTGGCTGCGGTGGAATCGGTGATCGTGTTTGAACCGGAATACCGGAACCCGGATGCCCTGCGGGGACTGGAGCAGTACTCCCATCTGTGGCTGCTGTGGCAGTTTTCGGAAAACGTCCGCACCACTGCACAGGACAGCGGCGGATGGAACCCTACAGTGCGTCCCCCGAAGCTGGGAGGGAACACCCGAATGGGCGTATTCGCCACCCGTTCCCCCTACCGCCCCAACCCCATCGGCCTTTCCTCCGTGGAACTTGTCCGGATCGACAGAGATACCCCCCAGGGGGACGTGATCGTGGTACGGGGCGCAGATCTGATGAACGGCACGCCGATTTTCGACATCAAGCCTTACCTTCCCTACACCGACGCCCATCCGGAAGCCAGACACGGGTTCGCCCTGACGGAAACGCCGCTGACGGTGAACTGTGCGCCAGACCTGCTCTGCCGGATGCCGGTGTCCAAACAGGCCGGACTGCTGTCAGCGCTGGCCCAGGATCCCCGCCCTGCCTATCAGAACGATCCGGAACGTGTGTATGCCATGCCCTTCGGCGGCTATACGGTGTCCTTCACGGTGGAAGGGGATGTGCTGACGGTGCGGGAGATCCAAAACGGGGAATAATCCCGGAAAATTCTTGCAAAACCGCCGGAAATGCGGTATAATGTTATATTATAAATTTGAAACAACACGAGGAATCTGTCATGAGCAAGCAGTTTGTCATGGGCAACGAAGCGATTGCTTTGGGTGCCATTGCGGCCGGGGTGCAGGTGGTTACCGGATATCCGGGTACGCCCTCCACGGAAGTGCTGGAAAATATTGTGAAGCATAACCCCAAAAAAGAAGACGGGACCGATGCGATATATGTGGAATGGTCCGTCAACGAAAAGACCGCCATGGAAGTGGGTGCCGGTGCCGCCTATGCCGGGGCGAGAGTCATGGTAACCATGAAGCAGGTGGGGCTGAACGTGGCCTCCGACCCGCTGATGTCTCTGGCCTATGTGGGCGTCAAGGGCGGCATGGTGATTCTGGTAGCGGACGATCCCGGCCCCATCTCCTCCCAGACGGAACAGGACACCCGTACCTTCGCCATGTATTCCAAGCTGCCGGTATTTGACCCCTCCACCCCGGAGGAAGCCTATCAGATGGCCAAGGATGCCTTCGAGCTGTCC
>JAFQGY010000433.1 GCA_017415325.1 Clostridia bacterium | reverse complement strand
CTTACCCAGGATCCTTATGGCATCAGCGAAGGGGTGGACTGCCGGGATGAGATTTCCGGAGAACTGACGCTGGTATATGGTGTGGCACATCTGCGGGACGGGATTCTGACCCTCAGCATTGACAGCCGCTGTCCGATTCTGGTGGATGTGGAAGAGATTGCCGGGAAGCTGCAGGCATACTGGACGGCACAGGGCTTTGGTATCAACCGGATATCCGCAGGCAAGGCATTCTATATTCCCAAAGACGATCCCAAGGTTACGGCACTGATGGAATTGTACAAGGAAGTGACCGGCCGGGATGACCAGCCGTATACCATGGGCGGCGGTACCTATTCCAAGGTGGTTCCCAATGCGGTTACATTCGGTTCCGGGCTGCCGGGCGGTCGGAGTCTGGGGGATTTCCTGCCGGAAGGCCATGGCGGGGCGCACAGTAAGGATGAAGTGGTTTGTATGGATAAGCTCCATGTATGTGCCAAGCTGTATGTGGCGGCGCTGGCCATGCTGGATGAGATTGTGGACTGAGGAGGTTTGTAATATGGAAAAAACTTTACGATATGCACTGGTGGGATGCGGCTCTTTCGGGAATGTGCATCTGGGTACAATGCTGAAAATTCCGGGAACCCAGGTGGTGGCACTTTGCGACCTGCACCCGGAAAGCTGTGCCCTGCTGAAAGAACGGTACGGGCTGGAAAATGCTGCATGCTATACGGATTACAGAGAACTGCTGGCCCGGGAAGAAGTGGATGTAGTTGCTGTGGTGACCTCTGACAAGGCGCATAAGGAAGTGACGACAGCTGCGCTGAAAGCCGGATGCCATGTGATCTGCGAAAAGCCCATGTCGCTGTTCACGGAAGAATGTGTGGAAATGGTACAGGCCGCCCACGATGCCGGGAAGCTGCTGATGGTGGGACAGGTTTGCCGCTGTGCACCGGGGTTCATCAAGGCCAGAGAGCTGGTAGAGGACGGGGCTATCGGAGAGCTGTATTATGTGGAAAGCGAATATGCCCACGACTACACCAAAATCACAGGTGTGGACAACTGGCGTGTGGATCCGGACAGAGAACCCATCATCGGCGGGGCCTGTCATGCCATCGACCTGCTGCGCTGGATCGCCGGAAATCCTGTGGAAACCACGGCCTACAGCAACCACAAGGTACTCACCGACTGGCCTGTGGACGACACCACCATCGCCATTTTCAAATTCCCGAACCAGGTGATCGGCAAGGTATTCACCTCCATCGGCTGCAAGCGGAACTACACCATGCGGACCGTCCTGTACGGCACCAGAGGTACCATCATCGTCAACAACACCGACCCTGTTCTGGATCTGTATCAGCTGCAGGAAAACGGCAGTTCTGCCCTGACGCAGCTCCCGCTGGAAATCAACAATCACAATGTCCAGGCGGAACATGAAATTCTCCGGGATGCGGTACTGAACGGTACTCCTCTGGTTACCACCGGGGAAGAAGGTGCACGTACAGTTACGGTATGCCGTGCTGTAGTTCAGTCTGCCAAAACCGGTGTACCGGTACAGATTGTCTATCCCGTCTGAGTTATGCCCCGAAAACAGTCTTGACAGAATATGCCGGACATGCTATAATATACTTGTTTCATTGCCTGTATCGGCATATTCTGTACAGATAGGATTTTTATGGATATGTTTCGACATCATCACCGCCATACATCCGGCAGCTGACCGTTTCCTGCGGGGATAGCTGCTTATCGTTATGCCCGGTATGATGCAGACAACACCGTTCCGGCGCGCTTACCCGGGGCGGTTTTTTTATGAATTATATGAATCAGAAAGGGATATACACATGCGTACCAAATCAGTCAAGGGAACAAACGACTACTTACCGGAACAGGTTGCGCTCCGGGAACACATGGAGCAGACCATTCTCGCCTGCTACCGGGAAAACGGATTCCGCCGGATTATGACTCCTGCCATTGAAGACATTGAAAATCTGGACAAGAGCGACGGCGGCGAAAACCTGAATCTGATCTTCAAGATCATGAAGCGCGGGGAGAAGCTGGAAAGAGCGCTGGAAACCGGCGACAATCTGGCCGATATGGGTCTGCGGTATGACCTGACCCTGCCCCTGACCCGGTATTACTCCGCCAACCGTGCCAAGCTGGAACTGCCCTTCAAGTGCATCCAGATGGACCGGGTATACCGTGCGGAACAGCCTCAGAAAGGTCGTCTGCGGGAATTCATCCAGTGTGACATCGACATCATCGGGGACAACAGCCCTGCCTGCGAAATGGAACTGATCACCGTAACTGCCAAGGCTCTGCAGCGTCTGGACATCGGCACCTTTACCGTGAAGATCAACGACAGAAAGGTGCTGAATGCGCTGCTGCTCCAGTGTGGTTTTGCGGAAGATCAGCTGCCCTCCGTCTGCATCAGCTTTGACAAGCTGGACAAGGTTGGAGTGGAAGGTGTGATTGAAGAGCTGAAGCAGAAGGAATTTGCGGCTGAAGCCATTGATTCCTTTGCATCTGTTCTGGCGGATCTGCCGCTGTCCATTGATGCGGTTGCCGAACGGATCGGTTCTGACATGACGGACGGACTGAGAAGCATCATTGAAAATGCCCAGGCACTGTCTGACGGCGGATATACCATTGAATTTGATATTTCTCTGGTGCGCGGGCAGGGGTACTATACCGGTACTGTGTTTGAAATCAAGAGCGACAAGTTCCGTGGTTCTGTGGCCGGCGGCGGTCGGTATGACAATCTCATCGGCAAGTTCGTGGGGGAAAATGTGGCTGCCTGCGGGTTCTCCATCGGCTTTGAACGGATCTTCGGGATTCTCTCCGATATGAACCGTTCTGCTTCTCTGCGCAAGAAGATTGCGTATGTGTATGAATCCGATTACGCTTCCGTATATCCCAAGGCAGAGGCACTGCGGGGGGAATTTGACGTTTCCCTGTTCCGGCGTCCCAAGAAGATGAAAGGATTCCTTGACCGTCTGCAGGCTTCCGGTTTTGCCGGATTCATGACTGAGGACGGAGAAATCGAATACTTCGGCTGAGTTTTCAGAACCATCCTGTACGATTGTATGGGGTGGTTTTTCTTATGAAATTCCACAAAAATGATTGACAAAGGAGCAATTCTCTGGTATCATACAGACAAACACCCGTGACAGGAGGGCACTTATGTTTATTGATATTCACACCCATTGTTATCGGATCACACCGCCTATGTACCGGTTCTGCACGCCGGAACAGCTTCTGCGGCGGTATGACAAAATGAAAGTGGATATGGCGGTGATTCTGCCCATCGTCAGTCCGGAGGTGTATTTCCCGCAGGCTGTAGAGGATGTGCTGGAAATGTGCGGCAGGTGGCCGGATCGGTTTGTGCCGTACTGCAATATTGATCCCCGGAGCATGTATAATTCGCCGTTTTCACCGCTGGATCAGATCATGGAGCATTATAAATCCCTGGGCTGCAAGGGCATCGGGGAGATCATGCCCAGTTATCCCCTGATGGATCTGAAAATGCAGAATCTGTTTGCCTGTGCGGAAAAAGTCGGTCTGCCGGTGGTCTGTGACGGTACTGCACAGCTGAAAGGGGATTTCGGCGTGTATGATGATCCGGGACTGCCGCAGCTGGAATATACGCTGATGGCCTATCCCAAACTGACGGTTTTCGGACATGGACCTGTTTTCTGGAGTGAAATCGCCCGACTGGAGACTGTCGGAGAACGGGCATTCTATATGACGCCATACGGCAGACAGGTAGGTCATCTGCCCCAAACGCCTGTGACGGAAGAAGGTGCGGTTCCCAAACTGCTGCGGCGGTACCCCAACCTGATGGGAGACCTGTCCGACTATACTGCCTATAATGCCATTGCCCGGGACGAACAGTATGGCCCCCGTTTTCTGTCGGAATTTGCGGACAGGCTGTTTTTCGGGACGGACATGTGCTTCGAAGATATGCCGGTAGAACTGGACTCCCTGCTGCTCTCATGGAAAGAACAAGGGAAGATCAGTGAATCCACCTTCCGGAAGATCGCCTATGAAAATGCGGAAAAACTGCTGGGACTGTGAGGGTATTATGGTAACAAAAGAAAAAATCGCCCGGACACTGACGGAAATCGGTGTGGGGGCGGGAGATATTTGTCTGTTTCATTCGTCTTTCAAAAGTCTGGGGCCAGTGGACGGCGGTGCACAGGCGGTGATTGACGGATTTGAATCGGTGCTGGGCAAGGAAGGAACACTTGCAGTGCCTACGCTGTGTCAGAAGGATTTTTACAATTCCGTGTACAAGACCTGGTACATGGACAAGCCCAGCGATGTGGGGTATCTGACGGAATATTTCCGCAAGCTGCCCTTTGTGTACCGTTCCGATCAGGCGACCCATTCTGTGGCAGCAAGAGGAAAAGAGGCCTACTGGCTGACGATGCTGCATACCGATCATGGGCCCCATCTGTGTCCTTTCGGGGAATACGCCTTCTGTGATTCTTCGCCGTGGATGAAGATGTACCGGCGAAATGCGAAAATCGTGTTTGTGGGCGTGCCCATGCGGTATCATACCATGAAACATCTGCTGGAAGGACTGTATGTGGAACGGCTGCTGGGGTGTATCGGAGATCCGGCAAAAGCGGCGGATATGCAGAGCAGGCTGCAGCGGTATGAAACGGCAGGCGTGGGACTCTGGCCGTATTATGACGGTGTACAGATGCAGGAAGCACTGCGGGAACGGGGACTGCTGCGCACCGGACTCTGTGAGGAAACGGAATTTCTCTGTGTGGATGCGAAGGATTCGTCGGATGCCACACTGGAAATGTTATGGGATACCCCGGAAGACTGGTATGACGGGGAAATGCTGGACTGGATCCGGGAATGCAGAAAAGGATAAACTATTTTCGGTAATTTTTCAGAGCGGCATATCCACATCGCTGGCATAACGGCTCGGTGATCTGCCGGGTGATAAAGGATTGTTTCAGGGCGGCGGCTCTCGGGGCGTTCAGAATCGCGGAAAGCGGGGTTGTGAACAGGTTTCCCAGGGCTGCCGCTCCTTCTGCGTCCAGACAGCAGGGCACCACCGTTCCGTCGGACAGCACGCCGATCTGATCCCGGAGACCGTAACAGGAATGGGAAACGCTCACCGGTGCGGCTTCTGTGTCGGGCCAGTCAAACTTTTCGCCCCATTCCAGGAAGACCTTGTCCCGGATTCTGTATCCGCTGTAGATCTGTTTCCATTCCGGATTGTCCGGTGTGTCGAAGAAACCATGCATGGCAGTGAGGATCCGGTTGTTTTCCGTGTTTTCTCCCCCCAGATTCCACAGGCGCATTACGGCGATGATTCCCTGCTCTGCCGCCTCTGCACAGAACCGGAAGCACCCCTGCAGGTATTCTTCCAGTGGGATGCCCATGGTGTTGGCTTCATAGGCATGGAGGGAAATGCTGACTTTGTGGAGGGATTGTGCGGACAGGAGTATATGGTATTTTTTCGGCAGAAGCGTCCCGTTGGTGGTCAGAATCACTTTGAATCCCAGTTCCTGTGTGATGGAAAAGAATTCCGGCAGATGGGGATGCATCAGAGGTTCGCCCATCAGATGGAAGTACAGATAGTCCGCAAAGGAACGCAGTTCTCCGGCGGCATGTGTAAATTCCGGCACGGTGATATACCGGATGGGGCGTCTGGTACCGTGACAGAAGCTGCAGGAAAGGTTGCAGGCATTGGTGATTTCCAAAAAAGCTTTGTTGGGCATGGTTTCCTCCGGGTTTGGGTGGTTACTATTCTATTATACACCGGATCGGGATTTTTGCAAGTATTTTTGGAAACCGATATCAATTCCGCTGCGAAACGATTTCTCATTCCCTTCCAATCCGGCCATAAAAATCCCCACCGAAAAACTCGATGGGGATACTTTTGTTCAGGCGGTTATACCAATTTGCCGGTTCAGGACAGCTTGTCCAGCAGATACCGTTTCAGAGTCATGTAGTCTTCCCCGTCCACGGAACACATGTCTTCCAGACTGTGCCATGTTTTATAGTATTCCCGTACATCTTTTTCCCGCACCACCAGTGCATAGGCTTCTTCCAGAGCGGCAGGGTCCTTTTCTCTGAGCCGTTCCAGAAGTTCGTAGAACTGGATGCCACGCTTCAGCGCTTTGTACCGCAGTGTCAGCAGAGGAGCGCCGTTGGCTGCAGGATACACAAAGTTGGTATCTCCGGCGTACCAGTTTCCGTACCGGATGTCTGCCCGGGGATCGTCGTTCCATACGGTGTAGTTCCAGCGGAGGAATCCGTCCAGCTGTACGTAGGAGGTCAGGATACCGATGAAATAGCTTTCGGTCAGGCGGCTGCGCAGGAAGGTATTGGGGTATTCCGGTCCGCAGCAGACATACCACAGGAAACGCTTGCCTTCCAGACTGCCCTGATAGTCCCGGATGATATCGTATTCCTGGGCAAGGGTTCCCAGAGAGGGTACATAGTCGTCCACTTCCTTACCGAATTCCCCGATGAAGGAGGCATGGTTCAAAGCGGCTTTGCAGCGGAAGGCAGGGGCAACGGCATGGAGATGTTCGATGCTCTTCCGGTAGGCCACGATGTCACCGGGCTCGTCTGCCACAAGGCGTACACGGTCGATCTGACCGGTGGCAAGGAAATACTGTTCCAGAGAACGGATATAGTCGTCGATTTCGGCGGCAGTGGTCATATATTTATAACAGCCGTCGGCTTTGTCCAGATACCGGATTTTGATCTTGTCCGGATAGTCTTCCGCCAGCGCACCGAATCCCTCTCCTGCCCAGATATTGGCAAGGCCGAAAATGGAGATTTCCCGGTCGATGCCGTATTTTGCACACAGGTCGATATACCGCTGCATGGGTGCATAATCGTAAGCAAATCCATCGGCGGTTCTGGTGACGGGGATGATGGAATATTCGTACAGATTGGCGGCCATGCGGTATTCATCATGACAGCCCTGTCCGGCCCACGGTACCTGCGACACCACAAGCGTCACGGCTTTCTGCCCCAGTTCTCCCAGAGAGCGGACGTAGTTTTCCAGTACGGCAAAATGTTCGTCACTCCACAGAGGGGTTTCATGCTTCCGTGCAATGTTGGACAGGTGCTGCCACAGATCCAGATGGAAGCGGTGTTCGGCGGGAGCGGGCATCAGACAGTCGGCTACGGTGATCTGTACAACGGCTTCGGTCAGTCTGGTTTCTGCGGTGAACATGGATCCGGCATACAGGGATACGTGACAGGTGTATTCCCCGGGAACGGTGTCTTCCGGGATCTGCAGTTCCACCCAGACAGAACGGGCTCTTTTTCCTTCCAGCTCCAGAACCAGGTTTGTGAGAATGGCGTCTGCCTTCCACAGATTGTCGTTGTCCTGATGCATGTCGATGGGATGGATTTCTGCCGCAAAAGGTCCGTCCACCGCCACACGCAGAACCGGCAGAGAACCCTTCTGGGAGAACCAGGGAGCACTTCCGGTGTTCAGTACCCAGTCGTCACTGCTCCACAGAACAACCTGAAAGGCAGCCCAGTCCCGGCGTCCTGCAGAGAGCGTCAGAGACTGCGGATACTCGTCGATGGCTTCCACGGGAGATACGGCACGGTTTCCCCACTGGAGCTTGAAGTCTTCTCTCTGGAGACCGAAACGGATATTGGTATTGTTGTATGTCAGCATAGTGTTCTCCTTATTGTCATTCCCGGATCAGACCGGCTTCTTTCCATTCTTTTTCAGCCTGTGCGAAATCTTCTTCTGTGGGCATATAGTCTGGATGGCTGCAGCAGGCCATGGCGGCATTGCCGTTTTCATCCGGGAAGGGGGATTCATTGTCATTTTCCCACAGCTTCCGTTCTTCCTCGTTTGTGAAATCGGGAATCCGGTACTCTATCCCGCCGTTCTGGGAACTGCGGAGAGCAAGAATGGCGGTGGCGGACATGGATACAGAACGGTATACGTTGAAGTAGGGTTCAATGTCATCCATTATATATTTCCGGAAATGGTAGGCTACCCAGAAATCACCGCCGCCGTGACCAGCATTCCCGGGCATGTTGTTCATTTCGTCGTCTTCATACCATCTGGCGGGAACAATGCTGACTTCGCTTTCGCCTTCCGGCACATTCCAGCCGTTGTACTGTACCCGTACTTCGCCCAAAGTTCCGCGGACGTTTTCCATACTGCCCTTTTCCGCACAGATCCGGTACCAGTTGCCGTGTCCGCCCCAGGCAGCGCATCCGGTCACTCTGGCCAGAGAACCATCCTGCATTTCACACAGCATTATGGCGGCAAGGTCTCCTACCCGGCAGGCGGTTCCCTTCAGGGTTTCCGGTGCAAACACACATTTACAGTTGACGGATTTCAGGCTGTTGCCGGTGATATACAGCAGGGGAGCCAGCGCATGGGTCAGGTAGTACGAACGGGGCAGCCAGTTCCGCCAGTGGAGTCTGCCGGGAGAGAGCATATTTTTGTCGTGGGGGGTGACGGGATGGTTGTATTCCCCTTCGCAGTACAGGGCACGACCGAAATTTCCGGTATCATAGCGGCGCTTCATTTCCATATTGCAGGCGAAGAAGGGATAGTTTTCGGCCAGCATGTACTTGCAGCCGGTCTTTTCCACCATGCGGCACAGGGCTACGCATTCTGCCATGGTCAGGGCGGGGGTACATTCGCTGAGAACATGGATCCCTTTTTCCATTGCACGGAGGGCAAAGGGTACATGTTCGCAGAAATAGTTGCAGAGCATGACAGCGTCAAAACGACCGCATTCGATGAAATCGTCGAAATTGTCGAACACGGCGATGTCCTTGTCCGCATCCAGTACATCCTGAATGGTGGCGAGAGAACGGGGATTGAAATCGCATACGGCTGTTACCTTGGCACCTTCCAGGGCTTTGAAGATCCGTACATATCCGCCGCCCCGCAGGGTTCCCATAATACCGATGCGCATGATTTTTGTTTCCATAATTTACCTCATTTCCGACTGTCCTGATCCAGTCCGGCTGTGTTTTTGTTTATCGTTCGGTGTACTGCAGGAATACATACCCCCGTTTTTTGCCGAGGGTGATCCGCAGTCCGGTTTCGGTTTCTTCCGCCGCCGCTTCCGTATTGCTGCTGAGCAGGTGGTATGTCTTGCCGCAGAGGGGGAGATCGTATGTATACTGTCCGGCTTCAGTGATGCCCCGCAGGAGTACCAGATATCCGCTGCCGTCACCGTTGTTCCAGTGGAAGCCTGTCCAGTTGATACCATTGGGCAGCATCCCTATGGGTGTGACTTCCGCTTTGGCCATGGCTTCCCGGTGGGTACGGTACACCGTGATGATCTTCCGCAGGGCTTCGGTATCCTCTGGGGACAGATGCTGCATTTCCATCCAGATCAGCGGATTGGCGGCCATGACAGAGGCAAAGCACCAGTCAATGTCATACGTGGCCGGCGCAAGGGGATCGTCTCCGTACAGTTCCCGGTTCCTGCGCAGGTTCAGAACCTCCATCTGGAATTTCTTCGGGGGGATGTAATGGGACAGCTGCCACAGGTTCCGCAGGGTGTTGTGGGGATAATAGTTTTTCCAGTCGGAATAGCGGTTTTCCACAAACAGGGTTCCGTAGGGAATGCCGCAGAAATATCCAAGACGTTCGTCCGCCGTGATATCCAGATTGAACCGCAGCTTTCCGTTGTCCAGTGCGCTGATGGCATCCAGCATGGAGAGATAATTGGCTTCGCACCGTTCACTCCGCAGAACCACGCCGTCCAGCTTGATGTACCGGGCACCATGCTTTTCCACAAGGGTCCGCACCACGTCCACGTCCTTCTGCCAGTTGGCAAAATCCTCCGAAGAATCCGGGGCAAACCACAGGCCCATTTCGATCCCCAGTGCTTTTGCTTTTTCCAGAATCACATCCATGCCGCCTGGAAATTTCACGGGATCCAGTTCCCAGAAATCCGGGTCAAAGGCATAGAATCCTTCAAACACCCCGCCTCTGTTCTCCTTTGCGTAAGCGGAATTGGAGGAGATTCCCTTCTGCCAGCCGTCGTCCAGCTGTACAATATCCACCCCCAGATGGGCGGCACAGTCCAGTTCCCGGAGTACGAAATCCTCCCGCATGGCAGCGTCACGGCTTCTGTCCCCCCAGGTATTGGACATGATGAAATTCACTTCCGGCAGACAGCAAAGCTTTCCGTACAGTCTGCGGTAGGCGGCAAACAGCGTATCAGAACAGCCCACACCGTATGCGGCACCGTATCCGCAGCCCCGCAGATGCACATTTCCATCCACCAGCAGATCCTCCGGGGCACGACGGACAGCACTGCCGGGACAGGGGGCATGCTTCACAAGCAGCAGACCGCTATCCTGCACCACATTCTCCAGCAGGAACAGATTGCCCCGACCGGTGTATCTCTTATAAAACTGATGCACATCTGTCTTCACCAGAGAATCATGATGGTCGGTTTTGTCCACCAGCTCCACGGAAGTGATCTGGATATGCCTGCCGGACAGACGGAATATACGGCCATCCGGGTGATGATCGGTACAGATAAACGGAAGATCCGGATAGAGTGTCCAGTTTTCGGCAGCGGATGCTGTTTCCAGTGTCAGACAGACATAGGGAGCACTCCGGCCATTGTTGTCTGCTTCCGTTACACGGACGGACAGGATCGGTTCCGGCTGCTGAAACTGCCATTGTTTTTCTCCCGCACACAGAAGTCCTTCCTGCTGCTGCAGAATCACATGCATCCCCGCTGTGGTGATCTCCAGTTTTCCTTCTGAAAAATCCACTGTGATTCCGTTTCGGTTATGTAAAATCATAGAATACCCTCCTGCAAATAAAAAGGATTTTTAGTATTGTACACCAAAAACCATCTGCTTGTCAAGGGGTTCCGTTATCTGTTTTTCCGGGAATCTATTTTGAGAAATACGGCGCAGGAAATTGACTTTTCCGGCTTTCTGTATTATAATGTTGGTATTCCATTACCATAAAGAAAGGGCACCGCCGATGCAAATTTTCTTTTCCCTTCTGCAGACCATTTTTCTGTTTGTGCTTCTGATGATCCCGGGATATATTCTGGGGCGCAGAGGGCGGATTGACGACAACGGCAGCAACACACTGACCAATCTGCTGACCGATATTGCCATGCCGTTCCTGGTCTTCTCCAAGCTGCTGCAGATCGATCTTTCCAGTCTGCGGATTTCTGCCATTCTCTGCTGCCTGCTTCTGCCCATGGCGGCCATTGCGGCAGTTCTGCTGCTCTCCGTGCTTGTATTCCCCAAAAAGGAGGACAGAAGCCGGTATCCGGTGAATCGGTTCTGCAGTATGATGCCCAACTGCGGCTTTATCGGAATTCCGCTGGCGGCTGCCATTTTTCCGGATCGGCCGGAGGTGACGCTGTATGTTTCCGTGGTGAATGTGCTGAGCACCTATGTCCTGCTGACGCTGGGCACCTATGTGCTTTCGGAAAACAAAGGGGACATCCAGCCGAAAAAGCTGCTGTTCCATCCGGTACTGGCAGCGATTGTACTGGGTCTCATCGGTTCCCTTCTGCCGGATGCCTTAGCCGGATTTGCGGAGAACTATGCGGTACTGCTGGCGCAGCTGGCTACGCCTCTGTCCATGCTGGTACTGGGGTATCGGCTTTCCGGACTGCCCATCGGGAATCTGCTGCGGAACCGGGAAATGTATATGGTGATTGTGATGAAACTGGTGGTAATGCCTTTGATTTCCATCGGACTGCTGTTGATTCTGAAGCTTGTCCGGTTCCCGCTGGACGATTCCCTGATTATGGCCATGCTGATTGCCACGGCGGTTTCCACAGCTGGCTCTGCTCCGGCTCTGGCACAGCGGTTCCATCTGGATGCAGAACATGGTGCGGCCCTGACCATCGGCACTTCTGTTTTCAGTGTGGCAACTATCCCGCTGCTGTATCTGCTGGTGAATGCCCTGTTCTGAGTGGTATGCTTTCTGAGCGAAAAAACAAAAGATGCGCTGTTCTCCCGTTTTTCCGGGCGTCCGGCGCATCATTTTTTATTTTCGTCCGGCAGGTTTCCGGATGTTTATGATGTATCCGCTGTTTTCTCCGCTGCTGTATTGGAGTATCCGTTTTCCGGCGTTTTCGGCAGCTTTCCGGTTTATGGTGGAAATCTGCGCGGCAATGGTACCGGATACATCGTATGTGTTTTCATGATACGGATACGGAAATGCGTACGCTTCGATCCTTCTGTAAGAATGTTTCTCTCCCGGATCTGCCAGGATCACTTTCAGAATCCGTTTTTCCCGTTCGGTCAGACCCAGAGAAAACATTCTGTAGTATACCTGCAGTTCGTTGACCGCAAAACCGGTTGGCAGAATGTACCCGGGGATTCCGAAAAAGGTACCTCTTTCTGCATGCAGATGGGCATATATCCTGTTTTCCAGTTCTGTCAGCATGGCTTCTTCTGTGGCAAATGTCCGGGCATGAAACAAGCTGTTGACAAATCCTTCTCCCAGTACCAGAGCAGGTACATCCTCCAGTGCAGAACGGCGTACTGTATCGATGGCATCCAGAAAAGTCAGGATACACAGGACAGGTCGTAGATGATCCACGGCATACGGAGGAAAAGAAACTGCGCAGGGGAATCCCATTTCCAGGATCCGGCTGCGCAGCTCCAATGCCCGCCGGGATTCTGCTTTATCCATGACGAGCAGCATATGCTTTATACAGAATGTACCTTCTGGGCCGCGTCAGCGTTGTCGGCGTCCAGACCGTACTTCTTTGCCTTTCTGTACTCAAAGAACTTGGTGGCAACCTGTTCAAACAGCGCATAGGACAGAACGTCTTCTTCCTGTTCCATATAGGGCTTCACAGCTTCTCTGAGGGTTTCCAGTTCGGGCTTCAGCAGGTCTGCGGGACGGCAGGTGATGGGTTCTTCCTTGCCGATGATCTGCTGACGGAACTTGGGATCGATTTCTACAGGAGACTTACCATAGTCGCCGCGTACCATACCCTTGAATTCCTTGGAAACCATCTTGTACCGTTCGCCGGCGATAACATTCAGCACGGCCTGGGTACCAACGATCTGGGAAGTGGGGGTTACCAGCGGAGGATACCCTGCATCCTGACGTACTCTCGGTACTTCTTCCAGCACTTCGGTAAGTTTTTCGCTCTTGCCCTGCTGCTTCAGCTGGGATACCAGGTTGGACAGCATCCCGCCGGGTACCTGATACATCAGACAGTTTACGTCTACCTTCAGCACCTTGGGATCCAGCAGGCCGGAAGACATATACTTTTCACGCAGTGGTGCGAAATACTTGTTTACCTTATCCAGTGCGTTCAGATCCAGACCGGTGTCGTAGGGAGTACCCTGCAGGGTGGCTACGATGGGTTCTGTCGGGGGCTGGGATGTACCCATGGCCATGGGAGAAATGGCGGTATCCACAATATCCACACCGGCTTCCACTGCCTTCAGGATGGTCATGGAAGCAAGACCGGTGGTGTAGTGGGTATGCAGCTGAATCGGCACCTTTACGGTGGACTTCAGTGCAGTCACCAGATCAAATGCGGCGTAGGGAGTCAGAAGCCCTGACATATCCTTGATGCAGATGGAGTCTGCGCCCATTTCTTCCAGTTCCTTGGCATACTTGCAAAATGCTTCGTTGGAATGGACGGGGCTGATGGTATAGCTGATGGCAGCCTGTACATGTCCGCCTTCCTTCTTGGTAGCCTTGATGGCGGTCTGCAGGTTGCGGGCGTCGTTCATAGCGTCGAAAATCCGGAGAATGTCGATCCCGTTGGCGATGGACTTCTGTACGAAATATTCCACCACGTCGTCAGCATAATGGCGGTACCCCAGAATATTCTGGCCGCGGAACAGCATCTGCAGCTTGGTGTTCTTCACTTCCGCACGGATCTTACGCAGTCTTTCCCAAGGATCTTCGTTCAGGAAGCGGAGGCAGGAGTCAAAGGTGGCGCCGCCCCATGCTTCCAGAGAATGATACCCGATTTTATCCATTTCTGCCAGAATCGGCAGCATTTCGTCCGTAGTCATACGGGTGGCGATCAGAGACTGATGAGAGTCCCGGAGCACCGTTTCGGTAATTTTTACTTTTGCCATAGTATAATACGTATCCTTTCACACAAGAATCAGGGGGGACTTAACCTGCAAAATACTGCAGGAACACACCGGCTGCCACAGCAGAACCGATAACCCCGGCTACGTTGGGACCCATAGCGTGCATCAGCAGGAAGTTGGAAGGATTTTCCTTCTGCCCTACCATCTGGGATACACGGGCTGCCATGGGAACGGCGGATACACCGGCAGAACCGATGAGAGGATTGACCTTGCCCTTGGTTGCCCAGCACATGATCTTCCCGCCGAGAAGCCCGCCGCAGGTAGACAGACAGAATGCTGCCAGACCCAGAACAATAATCTTTACGGTATCAAATGCCAGGAAGCTTTCTGCGCTGGCAGTAGCACCAACGGATACACCCAGACAGATGGTGACGATATTCATCAGTTCGTTCTGTGCTGTCTTGGACAGACGATCTGTTACACCGCAGACATTCATCAGGTTCCCCAGCATCAGGAAGCCCACCAGAGGCGCTGCATCGGGAACGATCAGACATACCACAAGCGTTACGACAATGGGGAACAGAACTTTTTCCACCTTGGAAACGGAACGCAGGTTGGTCATCACGATCTGGCGTTCTTCCTTGGTGGTGATCAGCTTCATAAAGGGAGGCTGGATAATGGGGATCAGGGCCATATAGCTGTATGCAGCAATGGCGATGGCACCCAGCAACTGCGGCGCCAAAGTCTTGGTAACCAAAATAGCGGTAGGTCCGTCTGCACCGCCAATGATACCTATGGACGCGGCTTCTTCAGGTGCAAAGCCCAGGAACAGTGCGCCGATGAATGCGGCAAATACACCGAACTGTGCAGCGGCACCCCGCAGCTGAGACTTGGGGTTGGCAAGCAGGGGAGTAAAGTCGGTCATGGCACCCACGCCCAGGAAGATCAGGGACGGGTAAATGCCGAGCTTAACGCCCAGATACAGGAAGTCCAGCAGATTTCCCTGCTCCACGATGGTCTGGATATTGATGGGAGATCCGTCTTCATGGATGAAGAGATCCATATGGAACAGATTTGCGCCGGGCAGATTGGCCAGCAGCATACCGAATGCGATGGGCAGCAGCAGCAGCGGCTCAAATTTTTTGACAACGGCAAGGTAGAACAGAGCACCGATGATGACGTACATGATCAGGGTTTTCACCAGCAGTACAGGATCGGCAATCAGTTCCGGAATACCGGTCGAATTGTAAAAGTCAGTAAAGAAACTCAAAATTCACTCCACTCCATTTCTCAAAGATTTTGATGGCGGAGCGGGATTAACCCAGCGTGATGATAGGATCGCCGGAGTTCACGGAAGAACCCTGGGGAGCGTTGATGGCAACAACCTTACCGCCTTCGGCAGCAAAGATTTCATTTTCCATCTTCATGGCTTCCAGAATGCAAACCAGATCGTCCTTGGCAACGGTATCGCCAACCTTCACGTTCATCTTCAGGATGGTACCGGGCATGGGAGCGTTTACGGTTGCGGAACCGGCAGCGGCAGGGGCAGGAGCAGCAGCGGGAGCGGCAGCAGGAGCAGAGGCCACACCGGCTTCTTCCACCAGTACTTCGTAGGTTACACCGTTGACGGTTACATTATATTTTTTCATTGCAGGTATCCTCCAATATTTACTGATTGTCCGCTGAATTTCCCATCCAGCCGGAAGCGTTGTTTTTTCTTGTAAAGGAAACTACCCGGAAAGGCAGATTCGGCTGGCCGGATGCGCTCTGGTAAGCGGCAATGGCAGCGGTGATCACAGCGATCAGTTCACGGTCATCCTGTGCGGCAGGAGCAGGTGCGGGTGTCTGCACAGGAGCAGCGGCAGGAGCGGGAGCAGGTTTGGGTTCGGTTTTATTCGGCGCTTCCTTCTTCGGTGCCTTAGCAGCTTCGGCCTTCTTGGCAGCTTTGTTTTCTTCTCCTGCAAATACGCTGCCGAAAATCTTCAGCACGATAAACAGGATGATCAGAACCATGAACACCGTCCCCAAACCGCGGAGCAGCATTTCTCCGGACAGGGAGAACTTTTCAGCCGTGGTCAGGGCGGATAATGCGATGGAAATCATCTTCATAACAGACTACCTCCCGATTACAGAGGCATGTTGACATGGCGGCGGTACGGAGAACCCTTGCTCTTGGACTGAAGCATCATGACGGCTGCGGTCAGGCGCTGACGGATCTCTGCAGCGGAAATGATATCGTCCACTTCCCCGGCTCTGGCGGCGGCTACGGGCGTGCCTACTACATTGTTCCATTCGGCTTCCAGATCGGCACGGGAAACATCCCCGGTGATCTTGTCATTCCACAGGAACGCAACAGCGGCGGAGGCGGGCATTACACCGATCTTGGCGTCTTCCAGACACAGAACCATATCCGCACCCAGTGCCTTGGAACCCATCAGGGTAAATACGGTACCGTATGCTTCCCCGGCGTTCAGGGTGATCATGGGTGTGCGCGCCATGGCGTAGGTGTGCGCCAGCTTGGCAAGTTCGGCAGCATAGGGGCTCTTTTCGGCTTCCAGGGAAACGTCGGCGCCCTTGGAGTCTGCCAGGGTGATTACGGGAATATTGTAGCAGTCACAGAAGGATACCAGCTTGGTGATCTTTCTGGCGGCAGCGGCAGTCAGAACACCACCGTCCACTGCGTAGTTGTTCCCTGCAACACCGCATACAACGCCACCCAGGGAAATCAGTCCCGTAACGGCTTCCGGAGCGTAGGTTGCCCACAGTTCCAGAACCTTGGCTTCGTCGGCAAATGCGGCGATCAGGGACTTCATATCCCGGCTTCCGGTATAGCTTTCGATGGATACCAGACGGTTCACTTCGTCGGCGGAGAAGGAGTCCACAGTTCCTTCAGCATTGTTGGCAGGGATCAGGGACAGAAGCAGCTTGGCGTATCCGATGGCTTCGGCAGCGTCCTTTGCCGTAATGGCGGCCAGACCTGTTTCCGCAGCAAAACCGGACTTTCCGGCATCTTCCCCTACCACGAAAGGCGGGTTTACGCTGATGGAAGCGGTTTCTTCGGTTACGATGACAAAATCATACATGCCTGCAATTACAGCAGCGGCACCCTGGGAGATCCCGGGAACCACAGCAATCTGGGGAATCACACCGGAAGCAAGAGAAGCTGCCTTCATGATCTTCCCGTATGCAGCGAGGGCACGGATTCCTTCCGGCAGATAGGCACCGGCGCTGTCGAAGATTCCAACGATGGGTGCACCGTTTTCGGTTGCCAGACGGTACAGATCCACGATCTTCTGGGCCTGGGTTTCACTGACAGCCCCCTTGGTTCTGGAAAGATCCTGGGAGTATGCGTATACCAGACTGCCGTTTACAGCACCCCAGCCGCAGATCACACCTTCCAGTTCTTCTGCCGCATTGTCTTCGAATTCGCTGTTTCGACGGGTCACGTAAGCGCCGGTCTCCACAAAGGTCCCTTCGTCGAACAACATGGTGATGCGGTCTCTGGCACTGCCGGTGAGAGATGCAAGGGTTTCACGCAGTGCAGAGGCGGTTTTGACTGCATTCCCTGCGAGAGAACGGTGCAAAACCTCAAAACTCTTTGTTTCCATTTATGTCCTCCGGTATGAATGAAATAACAGTTTTACGGAGCAAATGTGAAAATCCCTCTTTTTGTGAAAAAGGAAAGTACCATTCTGCCCCATTATAATAATGATACCCTTTTTCGGCGAAAAAAGCAAGAGGATTCTGCGAATTTCTGCAATTTTACCCTCCTTTTTATGCATTTTCCAGACTTTGCCTATATTGACACCGTTCCAATCCGTTTTTTCTGTGGATTTCTGCCCATGTCTTTCTGTTGTTCATAGTATATTTACACTTTCTTTTTATTTATACCGCAAGCAGGTTGTATACTTATAAGGAAAGTTTTCCTACAGAAAGTGACTCATTTTATGCTGATCGATTTTCATACCCATGCCTTCCCGGAAAAAATTGCCGCAAAAGCTCTGGCACAGCTGGCGGGACGGGCAAAAATGACGCCTGAAACGGACGGCACCGTCAATGGACTTCTGGAAAAAATGGATCTGTGGGGCGTGAACCGGTCTGTGGTGTGCAACATTGCCACCAATGTGAAGCAGCAGACCAGCGTCAACGATTTTGCCATACAGACTGCCGCCGCACACGGGGACAGACTGACGCCTCTTGGTTCTGTGCATCCGGAAGCGGAAAATATCCCGGAAGAGCTGGAACGGATTCACGCAGCCGGTCTGCCGGGGATCAAACTGCATCCGGACTACATGATGCGTACCATTGACGATCCGGCCTACAGTCCGATTCTGGACGGTGCGGCGCAGCTTGGGTTGTTTGTGATTATCCATGCGGGATTTGATGTGTATTCTCCGAATAAAATATATGCGGATCCGGAGGCCATTCTGACTGTGATACGGCGGCATCCGAAGCTGAAGCTGATCTGTGCACACTACGGCAACAACTGTCTGTGGGATTCCGTAGAGGCCAAGCTGGCAGGAAAGAACATCTGGATCGACACATCCATGGGCTGTAAGGAAGGTCTGTTCCCTTCTCAGGCCAAGCGGATTCTGGAAAAGCACGACAGTGACCGGATCCTTTTCGGCAGCGATATGCCCTGGTGCAGTCCGCTGGAAAATGTACAGTATCTGGAATCGCTGGGACTTTCTTCTGCACTGCTGGAAAAAATCTTCTGTAAAAATGCACTTGCACTGCTGGATGGTGCTGTATGACGAAACTGAAACTGTTCTGGCAGCGGATGCGGGATGTGGGCTGGGTTCCGCTGAAGTATCTGTTTTCATCCTGTCTGGCGTTTGCCATTGACTATGTGCTCCATCTGTATCTGGATGCAGCCATCCCACTGGCGGCTTCCATGTAGATCGGTGCGTTTCTGGCGTGGTGCGTTTCTTCCATCACCAATTTTTTTGTGAACCGGAATTTTGTGTTCCATTCGTCGGCACCATTGAGGGTCGCTCTGCCGGAGTATTATTCCCTGGCCGTGGTGGTGCACCTTCTGAAAAGCTATGTGATTCTGGAAATTCTGACCCGGGCACTGCACATTCCGCTGCACTTTGCGAAGCCCATTGCCGAAGTGGTGCTCTTTGCCGGGAATTACCTGATTCAGAAAAAATTTATTTTCAAAAAAAAGCAAGCGGGAAAAGAAACCACAGAAGAAGAAAACTGAAAAAATCCCCTGTCGTTCCGGTTTGGTTTTCCGGGCGAAGGGGATTTTCTGTTTATTCGGTTGTTTTCGGCTGGTATTGTGCTGCGGCACCGCCGGACAGATCGTCTGAGAAACCGGGATCATATCCCAGATCAAAGTCACTTTTTCCGTCCAGCCCGTCCTGCTTCATCATAGCTTCCAGAACTGTGATTTCGCTGGAGATGTCCATGGACTCATTGCCGAACAGCTTATCCACCTGCTGTTCAAAGCCGACCACAAGCATGTCCAGAATCCGCTCGATGTTTTCCTTGGATTTCTTCATATTTTCTCCGGCTACACCGACCTGCTCGATCCTGCTGTAGGAAGAAAGCAGTTTCAGTGTGGTAGGCAGGTAGTAATTCATGAAGGAACGGATCTGGGGCATGGCTTCCGGATGCTCGGTGACATAATCGAAGATATTCTGGGTGTGTTCTTCGATCCGGTAAATCCGCTCGGAAACGGCATAATCCTTGATGTCGTCGTTGAGACTGCGGATCTGCAGGATAATAGAACGGAATTTTACAGAATCTTCCACATCCTCCGGTTCTGCCGCCTTCGGGTTTTCTGCTGCCTGCCGGAGCATTTCCTCCATCTCATCGGGATGGCGCATGAACCGGCCGGAGGAAAGATCAATATAGGCTTCCTCGCCGAATTCGCCCTTGTCAATCATGGCCTGCAGTTCCTTACGCAGCTTTTTCGGCTTCAAATCCGCTGCTGCCGCCATCTGACTGAGCTGCATGGTTTCCCGTTTTCCGATGATGGAACGGATAATATTGCGGCGATCGTGCTGCTTTTTACAGATCAGTGCAGGGATAAAACATGCCGCCGACAGAATGCCCAGCATCACGGAATCCGGAATATAGCTGCCCTGCAGGAACGCCTGGAAAGTATTGTTGAACAATCCGTCCGCAATATTCATCACACCGCACAGCAGAAAGACACCGGTCAGAATTCCCAGAACCAGCGCCGGTACACACAGCCCGGATCTGGTGCTTTTCGGAGCAGGATCGGTCTTCCGTCCATTTGCTTTCTCGGAAACCCTTTCCGTGTTCTCTGTCCTGTTTTTCTGACTGCTGCCGGTGAAAATACGCAGAAGCGTCAGAACAACACCTGCCGGCGGACTCAGGATATACCCTAATATAATAATAGGTAAAGGGATGTTAGAATGACTGTCCTGCTGCTTGCTCAACGCATTGTACTCCTTCAGTTTCTGCAGTGTATTGGGTTCAGTCCAGGCTCTTCAGATATTCGATGCAGCGCTGTACTTCTTCCTTGCCGGTGGGTTCCAGACCTTCGCTTTCCACAACGATGCCCAGATTGTGTGCCAGAGCATAGTCACGGACAGCCTTTACAGGCGCGGAACCAAGACCCAGAGAATAGCCTCTGCCTTCGGGAGTACCGTCCTTCAGGTGGATGCACTTTACTCTGTCGCCCAGTCTTTCCAGCGTGGCAACGGGATCCAGCTTGGCAACGTATGCCCAGTAGCAGTCCAGTTCAAAGAACACATCGCATCTCTTTTCCAGTTCGGTGTGGATCACATATCCTTCGGCAGTTTCGATGAATTCGCCGGAGTGGTTGTGGAAGCCCAGTTCAATGCCTTCTGCACGGAGCTTGGGAGCGATTTCATTGCAGGCGTCGATGAATGCATCCAGCTTTTCTCTGGTGCTCAGGTCATGGCCGGGGATGATGTACTTGGTGTTGCCAATGGTCTTGTGATACTTGACAGTTGCGTCAAAATCGTTTACCAGATCAGCAAGACCGGAGTGAGTACCTGCACATACCAGACCGTACTTGTCCAGCATAGCCTTTAC
Source organism: Clostridia bacterium (assembly GCA_017415325.1). Taxonomy (GTDB): domain Bacteria; phylum Bacillota; class Clostridia; order Oscillospirales; family CAG-272; genus UMGS1696. The sequence continues at coordinate 4,884 of JAFQGY010000433.1, read as the reverse complement.
ATCTTCTGCGGAGTGACCGAAAAAGCCGGCAAATTCCACAGTCTTGTAGCCCATTTCTGCTACTGCCTTCAGCGCACCGTCCAGATCGGCACCGGTAATGTCACGGAGGCTGTACATCTGAATACCGTAAGTCATAGTGTTACCATCCTTATATGTTTAATTTGTTTGCAGCATATGCTGTATTTATTATACGCAATCCTGCGCATAATTTCAATAGTTTTTGGAAAAATGAATGCAAACCGTATGAAAACTTAATCTTCTCCACAGGCATTCTCGTTTTCTTCCGGCAGCAAAGACACACGGGAATAGCTTAGACATCTGCCTATTTTCCCCTTCTGTACCACAAGTCCCAGTTTTATCAGAATTTTCATGATGGCACGTCCCGTATACTGGTTTCTGCCGATGGCCTTACAGAACTGCGGCATTGTGAAATCCGTCCGGCATTCTGCAGGGATCAGCGCCTCGTAGTCTTCTCTGCGAGAGAGTGTGATGATTTCAAACAGATCGGTGGGAATCCGCTCATAACGATGGGAACCCCGTTTTTTGTCCCGGCTCCACCCGTCCAGCATCCGGTATTCCTGCATTTCCATACAGACCCCGGCGATTGTGAGGTTGGGGTTAGACAAGTAGTCTAAAATATAAATACACTCAAACAGCAGATCGTACACATTCTCCTTTTTCGGAGATTTCCGTTTCGGAGAGATTTCTCCGCTATCCGGATCGATCCAGGATACTGTGCGTGAGGCGGCAACAGGATACACCAGTGTGACATGACATTCCGGCAGGTAGGCCTCCAGTTTTTCCCGCAGTCCTGTAAACCCGGACGTTTCTATCTCAATAATCCTGTTCTCCCGTTTGATATCGGCGATAAAACCGGCGTACGGCACTTCATGATACGCTGTATCCTCTTCAAAATACAGTTTCAGGATCCGGTGCAGCTTTTTTTCCTTGTATGTACCAATGTTGAAACGCTCGTGCTCGGCGGTTGTCATGTTATATGTGATGGTATAAAACAGCGCTTTGTTGACTTCCATGTTCATTTTCCGGCCCGCAGCCAAGCAAGCAGCGCATCTATATCATCATCTGTCAGGGTTCTTGCGGGAAATACTGCGTCCATCATGCTGATAAAGGAGCCGCCATGGTATTTTTCCATAAACCGTTTTGTAACTGCTTCCAGATACCGTTTCTGATCGGCCAGCGGGAAATAGCAGCGCTCTCTGCCTCTTTTGAAGGATGCAATAAATCCCCGTTCTTCCAGTCGCTGCAAAAAAGAGATCAGGGTGGGTGTTTTCCAGTTCCGGTCATTTCCCAGCACCTGCATCAGATATCCGGTTGTAATCGGCAGTTCTCCTGCCCATATCGCACACATCACATCATATTCTGTATCCGGCAGCTGTTTTGTATAGTCTACCGTTTCGGCTTTGTCCAGCATCTCTGCAATTTTTTCACGCAGTATCCGTTCTTCCATGGTGCCATCTCCTTTCCTATGATGTTCTTATATTATACACCCGCCTAACCCGCTTGTCAAGCACGTATCTTTCTTAGGCGTCTGCCTATATTGTATTTTTTCACAATTCCATATTTTATTTAATAAATCTCTCTTGACAAATTTTCTTGAAACAGGTATAATCATATCAGACATAATTACAAATACCATTTTCTGATTCTGGTGCTTTTCGGAGGCTTTTGTCAATTTATGAATGTCATGAACTTAAAAACAATCAAATGGGAAAGTGTAAAATCGATCTTCAACGCAATCGCCAATGCGGAACAGATCAGCCGTGCGCAGATTTCCGAAATTACCGGACTTAGCCTTGTAACTGTTGGAAAAGTGGCAGATGCTCTGCTGGAAATGGACATTATCAATCAGGAAAAACAGGTAAAGGTGACAGCCGGACGCCGCGCAGGACTTTTGAATATCAACAAAAACAAGTTTGTGCTGAATCTGGATTTTTCCAGCAGTGTTTTCCGTTTTTCCGTTATCAACCTGAAACTGGAACTGCAGGAAAAAACGCGGCATACCTATGATAACAATCAGCCCTATGAGGAAAATCTTCGCAGTTTTCTGTCAGAAACTGTCCAGCACATGCACAGCAACTTCCAAATGGAAGACTGTTTCGGTATCGGGGTATCACTGCCCGGCCGTTACGATGCTGTCAGTGATACGGTTCTTGCCGCACGGATTCCCGAAATTGCATCTCTGCACATCCGTGCTCTGATCGAAAACTATTTCCCCGGATATCCGATTTTCCTGGAAGCCAGTGAAAACGTGGCGGCTTTGTCCAACATCTCCACCATCTCCGAATATATGGACAAAAATATTCTGTACTGGTTCCTGGGAGAGGAAACCACCACTGGCGCCCTTCTTGTCAACGGCAGCTTTATTCACGGCAACAAACAGCAGCCCTGTGATTTCGGACATATTGTTCTGCCGGACGGTACGCTCCTCGGCAATGCTCTGCGGGACTGCCAGACACCGGAAGATATCACTGCTGTCATTACCTATTCCCTGCACAATATCATCCAGATTCTTGCGCCGGATACGATTATTCTGGAATGCGAGTGTCTCAATCATTGTCCGGAAGGCCGGGAACGTGTTGTACCGCTGGTACTGGATGCCCTTTGTGAACAGTATCACTACAGCAAAGACATGCTGCCGGATCTTAAGATTACCTGCTGCAAATTCCGTCACTCCCACAGAGGGCTTTCCATGCGTCTGCGGGAAATGTGGGTTGATCAGGTTCTTCTGCACGATTGATTTCCAAACAGCCTATCACATAAAGGAAGGGACAATACTATGCTGAAAAAATATCCGATGAAACTTCGTCCTGTCACCAAGGAAATCCTCTGGGGCGGTGATCGCCTGAAACAGCGGTATCACAAGCATGCGGATTTTGACAAACTGGCGGAAACCTGGGAACTGACGGTTCGTCCGGACGGCATGAGCATCATTGACAGTGGAGATTATACCGGTATGTCGCTGGAAGAATTCATCAAACATGCTCCTGGATCCATTCTGGGCACCAATGGAATCAAAGGTGACCGCTTCCCTATTCTGATCAAGTTTATCGACGCCAGAGATGATCTCTCCATACAGGTTCACCCCGGTGACAGCTATGCGCTGGCCAACGAAGGGGAGCTTGGAAAGATGGAAATGTGGTACATTGTGGAAGCCACGGAGAACGCCAAACTGGTGTACGGGCTGAAGGACGGCTGTACGATGGATGCATTTGCCAAAGCGGTTACTGAAGGCTGTACGGAATCCGTGCTGCAGTATGTGCCCGTAAAAGCCGGTGATTGTTACTTCATTCCTTCCGGCCAGGTTCATGCCATCGGTTCCGGTTGCCTGATCGCGGAAATTCAGCAGAACTCCAATGTAACCTATCGCGTTTATGACTACAACAGACGACAGGCAGACGGTTCCCTGCGGCAGCTCCATGTGGCACAGGCGCTGGATGTGGTGCAGATCCGTACCGATGCGGAAGTTCAGGCACTGCGGTATGAAGCCGGCCCAGACAAGCATGGCAAGACACTGTGCAACTGTCAGTATTTCAAGGTAAAAAAGCATGTCACTTCCGTGGACGGAAACACCGACTTCTTTGTCAGTGACAAAAGCTTCAAGTCTGTACTGGTACTGCATGCGGAAAATGCGTATCTGGAGCATGACGGAACACGGTACGAAATCACCACAGGCGACAGCTTTTTCCTTCCCTCCGGTATGGGCAGTGTAACCCTCACGGGAGACGCGGAAGTGCTGGTGACCACTGTAAACTGAAGATAACAGAAAATCCCTGTCTGTTTCCCGGATTCCGGTTGGCGGCAGGGATTTTTCATGGAATGCAATGAAAAGAAAAACAGGAACCTTTTTACAGTTCCTGTTATGGTGGAAACAACTGGAATCGAACCAGTGACCCCTTGCATGTCAAGCAAGTACTCTAACCAGCTGAGCTATGCTTCCGAACGAATATAGTATACCATATTTCCCTTGGAATTGCAATAGGTTTTTCAGAATTTTTTATAAAAAAACACACATCCGGTTATGATTTACCAGATGTGTGCCAGTTGGTCACTTATAAATCTTGTTTGGTAATCTTATTCAGCAGCAGTCAGGTCTTCGGGGTTGATGGGAGTAACGATGTACTGCAGTTCGATTACATCACCTTCATTTACAGTGTTTACAGACATTGTACCGGTTTCGGGTTCGATGCCGTTTGCCAGATAGATCCAGCCGTAAATGTTGGTGTCGTCAGAGTAAGACTTATAATCAGTACCGTCCAGGGTGATGTTGGCAATTCTGTTGTTGGCATCAACTTCGCAGTTGATTTCGTTGAACTGCAGAGCTTCGGTAACGGCCTGCAGAACGGTGGGCAGATTTTCGGTGTCACCGGTAACAGTCATGTCAAAGGGACCGAACTTGGTTTCGCCGTCTACTACTGCGGATACGGTGCAGTTTACAGTAACGGGTTCAGCGGAACTGCCGCAGGATACAGCAGCCAGTGCCAGCATAACCAGAGTCATAGCCAGGGCAAAAATCTTAATCTTTTTCATTTTGTTCCTCCTAAATTGGTATGATTTATAAGACCACGATAATTATACACGAAACAAGCACAAAAGTCAATATGTCTCCTGATATTTTTTATACTAATTTAACAACATGAATGAAATTGTTACACATAGGAAATAAATCTCTAACAGACAGGATATAAAATATGGAAGTGTCAGAAGATGCCCTCCCCAAAAGGCTCGGATTCCCAGAAAACCATGCAGAAGAATTGCCCCGGCAAGCAGCAGTACACTCAGAAATATATGCAGAACCGAAAAGAACAGGGGGTACCATGCCAGAGTATGCAGATACGCAAACAGGCACAGGAGACTCTCCAGCAG
>JAFQGY010000432.1 GCA_017415325.1 Clostridia bacterium | reverse complement strand
CCCCTACGATGGTCATCGTACCAATCAACCCGCTGTAAGCAGAACAAACATCAAAATCCTCCTCAAAAACATCGTACCAACATCCCACTGTACGCAAAAGAAAAATCAAAATACAAACGCAAAATCCAAAACCCAGCTTAAAAAATCTCAGAAACCCTATAGACAGCCCCCCCGATTTTGTGGTATAATAAATCAACTATAGTCGAAATTCTGCGCAAAAATAACATGATTGAAAAGGAAGCAAAAGATCCTGACAGAAAACGCATTGGAAATACGGCATATCACAAAAACCTTCGGGGAAGTGGTGGCCAACCGGGACGTGTCTATGGACATCCGGAAAGGGGAGATCCTCTCGGTGCTGGGGGAAAACGGCAGCGGGAAAACGACCCTTATGAATATGATCGCCGGGATCTATTACCCCGATTCCGGACAGATTTTTGTGAACGGCAAGGAAGCGGCAATCCGTTCTCCCGGGGACGCTTTTGCTCTGGGCATCGGGATGATCCATCAGCATTTCAAACTGGTGGACGTGTTTACCGCCGCCGAAAATATTGTGCTGGGCCTGAAGGAAGGCAAAAAGCTCGATATGAAGGCCGCCGTGGAGAAGATCCGGAAGATCTGTGAACGGTATGGATTCGATATCACCCCCGACCAGAAGGTCTACGATATGACCGTCTCCCAGAAGCAGACTCTGGAGATCGTCAAGGTGCTGTACAGAGGCGCCGATATTCTGATTCTGGACGAGCCCACCGCTGTGCTGACGCCCCAGGAAACCGATAAGCTGTTCCAGGTGATGCGGGAAATGAAGGCCGATGGCAAGTCTGTAGTCATCATCACCCATAAGCTCCACGAAGTGCTGTCCGTTTCCGACCGGGTTGCCATCCTCCGGAAGGGCGAATATGTGGATACCGTGGAAACCAAGGACGCCACCGAACTGTCCCTGACAGAAATGATGGTGGGCAAGAAGGTGACGCTGGATATCGAACGGCCCGTGGTGGAAAACAAGAAGCTGCGGATGGGCGTGCGGCATGTGTCCTGCGTCAACAAGGAAGGCGTGATGGTGCTGGACGATGTGTCCTTCGACCTGTTCGGCGGGGAGATTCTGGGGATCGCCGGGATTTCCGGTTCCGGTCAGAAGGAGCTGCTGGAAGCCATCGCCGGTCTGCAGCTGGTGCATGAGAAGGCGGAAATCACCTTCTATGATCCCGAAAACGGGGATGAACCGGTGCAGCTGGTAGGCCTGAACCCCCGGAAGATCAAGGAACTGGGGATCCATCTGTCCTTCGTGCCGGAAGACCGTCTGGGCATGGGTCTGGTGGGCTCCATGGGCATGACCGACAACATGATGCTCAAGAGCTACGAGGACGGCAAATCCTTCTTCACGGAACGGAAGGCCCCCAAGGCTCTGGCGGAAGATATCAAGGAAGATCTGGAAGTGGTCACCCCCGGCATCAATACTCCTGTGCGCCGTCTTTCCGGCGGGAACGTGCAGAAGGTGCTGGTAGGCCGTGAAATTGCGGCGGCTCCGGCAGTGCTGATGACGGCCTATGCGGTGCGGGGGCTGGATATCAATACTTCCTACGCCATCTACCACCTGCTGAACGAACAGAAGCAGAAGGGCGTGGCGGTGATCTACGTGGGCGAAGACCTGGACGTGCTGGTGGAACTGTGCGACCGGATTCTGGTGCTCTGCGGCGGTAAGGTTTCCGGGATTGTTTCCGGCGCCACCAAGGAAGAAGTCGGCCTGATGATGACGAAACTCGGGGAAGGAGGACATGCGGAATGAATGCGGTAGGACATGTAAAAGAACCTCTTGTCCGTATGGTAAAGCGGGATGAGGTGCCCCTGTCGAAGAAAATCCTCATCCGTGCCATTGCGATTCTGGCGGCGCTCATTGTGGACGGGATCTTCCTGTTTCTGGTGACGGGGCTGAATCCCTTCGGCGTGTACGGCGTTATGTTCGGTGCCTCCTTCGGGAGCTTTATGAAATTCAAGTGGGTGCTCCGGGACCTGGCTACCCTGCTGATCGTGGGGATTGCTCTGGCGCCTGCTTTCAAGATGCGTTTCTGGAATATCGGCGCAGAAGGTCAGATTCTCATGGGCGGTCTGATGTCGGCCGTTTGTATGATCTATCTGGGAGACGTGCTGCCCAACTGGCTGCTGCTGCTGGTGATGCTGGTGACCAGTGTGCTGTGCGGTGCGCTGTGGGCCTTCATTCCGGCGGTCTTCAAGGCCATCTGGAATACCAACGAAACCCTGTTCACCCTGATGATGAACTATGTGGCTACCAGCATCGTGGCCTGCTGTACCAACTTCTTCCGTGGGGACAACGCCAAAATGGCCCTGATCAACATGGGTTCCAAGCAGGGCTGGTTCCCTTCCATTCTGGGACAGCGGTATACCATCAATATTCTGGTGGTGTTTGCGCTGGTAATCCTGATGTACATCTACCTGAAGTACACCAAGCACGGGTATGAAATCTCCGTAGTGGGGGAAAGCGAAAACACCGCCCGGTACGCCGGGATCGACGTGAAAAAGGTCATGATCCGGACCATCTCCATTTCCGGTGCCATCTGCGGTCTGGCAGGGTACCTGATTCTGGCAGGGAAGGACATGAGCCTGAGCACCGGCACGGCAGACGGCAATGGTTTCACTGCCATCATCGTGGCATGGCTGGCCAAGTTCAATACCTTCTATATGGTGCTGATCTCCTTCCTGCTGGTGTTCCTGGACAAGGGCGCATCCGACATCGCCTCTGCCTTCCAGATCAACGACTACCTGTCCGACATCGTTACGGGGATCATCCTGTTCTTCATTCTGGGCAGCGAATTCTTCATCAATTATAAGCTCATCTTCCGCGGTTCTGTGAAAGGCGGTGACAAGCATGCTGAATAATCTGATTGCGTGGCTGCTCCGTGCCATTCCCTTCGGAACCATCATCATGTACGGTTCCATGGGCGAAACCATCACGGAAAAATCCGGCAACCTGAATCTGGGTGTGCCCGGGATCATGTATCTGGGGGCCTATGCGGGGTACCTCAGTGCCTATCTGTACGAAAACAATGCCGCAAACCCCAGCGCACTGGTCTGCGTGCTGCTCTCCCTGTTCTGTGCGTTTCTGGCTTCGGCTCTTGGCGGCCTGATCTTCAGTTTCCTGACCATTACCCTCCGTGCCAACCAGAACGTAACGGGTCTGGCACTGACCACCTTCGGCATGGGCGTGGCCAACTTCGGCGGGAAATTCCTGCTGAACGAATCCGGCTACTCCTCCGCTCCCTTCTCCAATGCGGCCTATGCCCATAAGATCCTCCCCGGGGCGGAATCCACCGGCGTGTTCGGGCAGATGTTCCTGTCTTACGGGTTCCTGGTGTATCTGGCCGTGATTCTGGCGGTGATCATGCATTTTGTGCTGAACAAAACCAGAGTGGGCCTGAACCTCCGTGCCGTAGGGGAAAACCCTGCCACAGCCGACGCCGCCGGGATCAATGTTACCCTGTATAAGTACGTTGCCACCTGTCTGGGTGCCGGGATCTCCGGGCTGGGCGGTCTGTACTACATTCTGGACTACAACAACGGGATCTGGAATACCTCCGAGCAGATTCAGGCGCTGGGCTGGCTGGCGGTGGCGCTGGTCATCTTCACCACATGGCGTCCGCTGAACGGCATCTGGGGGGCATACCTGTTCGGGGTTCTGTACTGGCTGTACCAGTATCTGCCGAACCTGTTTGGTTTCTCCATTTCCACATACGCCATCGACCTGGTGCAGATGATTCCGTATCTGGTCACCATTGCGGTGCTGATTGTGGTGAGTCTGCGGAAAAAGCGGGAAAACCAGCCGCCGGCTTCTCTGGGGAATGCATATTTCCGGGAAGAACGGTAAAAGAAAAGTAAGAAGTAAAAAATCAGAAGGAAGAAATGGGTTGTCTGCCGGGTTGGACCGGTGGACAGCCTGTTTTTTGCTTTCTTTTTTTGTATATACCTATTGACATTCGTATATAGGTATGATATGATAGGGGTGCAGTATATACAGTTGCATATAGGAGGATGTTTGTATGCAGAAACGGGGGATGTGGAAAGTGTGGGTGCTGGCGGTGACGCTGGTGGTGCTGTCGGAATTTCTGGTGGGGTTTTCGGCGGTAGAGGGGACGACAGAAGTTTTGCAGGTGCCGATTCTGATGTATCATGATTTTGCGGCGGAGGAGAGTGACTATACCATGTCGGGGGAACGGTTCCGGCGGCAGGTGGAGGCTCTTGTGCTGCTGGGGTATGAGACGGTGAGCTTCCGGCAGATGCTGGAGTATACGGATGGGGCGGGGGAACTGCCGGAGAAGCCGGTGATTCTGCTGTCGGATGACGGGTATACGGGGGTGCTGACCACTGCCCTGCCGGTGCTGGAGGAATATGATTTTTGCATGAGTGTGGCGGTGATCGGGGAGCTTGTCGGGATGGACAAAGGGGAGCATCCGCATTTTTCGCTGGAGGAGCTGGCGGCGGCGGATCCCGGGGGACGGATTGAGCTGGTGTCCCATTCCTATGGACTGCACCGGATGACGGAGGAGATGACAGGGGCGGTGAATCTGACCATGAGGGCGGAAGAATATGAACAACTGCTGCGGGGGGATTTTGCGGCGATGGGGGAACTGTTTGCGGCGGAGGAAGTCCGGGCGGAAAGGCAGGCGGATACCGTGCACCGGCTGACGGAAGAAGTGTTTGTGTATCCCTTTGGTGCATATTCCCCGGAAAGTGAGGCGATACTGGCAGAGCTGGGGGTACGGGTGACGGTGACCACGGACATCGGTGTGGCGGAGGTTGCGGTGGGAGAGGGACTGACGCTGCTGCCCCGGGTGATGGCGGAATGGATGGGGAAATAAGAAGTAAGTCAATGATGATTAACCCTATATCGCTGTCGGTTGCCAAACGGTAGGGCGGGATGCCTACACCCATACTTGGGTGGCCCGCCGTCTGACGTTTTGCAAATGGTGTATTTCTGTATGTTGTCCATACGATTATGTTCTTAAAACTTCCTGTTTTGCTGTGTTGTCTGGTAGAATACCAAACTTCACGGCGGCGGGATGAGGGCATCCCGCCCTACAGTATTTTCAATTGATTAATAAACAAGTTAATCATT
>JAFQGY010000431.1 GCA_017415325.1 Clostridia bacterium | reverse complement strand
GTGCTCTAGACCATGTAACGTTCTGGTGAGCACCCAAACAATCGCAGAGCCTGGATGAGTGGGGAGGGTGGGAGGTCTCGGAGGGTAGGGAGGGGAGACGGAGCGGCGATTGAGCACCGACTTCTCCCCTCCCTATCCTCTGAGTCCCGTCCGGAAGGACACCCCCTACTAAGGTCTTAGTATAAACATCACCGCTGTAGGCAAAAGAAAGAATCAAATCTGAAAACCCATCGTACCAACAACCCCGCTGTAAGCAGAAGCAAATCCAAAACCCCAAGCCCCCAGGAAAAAGCTAATTCTGCCGCTGCACCGATTTGTATTCGTTGTAGTAGCGGTAATACGGACACCCCTTGTGCCGTGTCGTATTCTCCCGCAGAAGCCGCAGACGTTCGTCCTCGTCCATGTCCATGTTGCAGACCATCTCGCCTGTCCATGGATCTGCGTCGTACCACATGCAGCTTTCACACTGCAGATCGTTTTCCATCTTCACTGTACCTCCGGTATTTTCGCGTTCAGCGCATCCTTTTCGTTTGGCAGGGCATCCTGCAGCACCAGATCCAGCAGGGCCGACAGGGTTTTGCCGATGGCAGCTCCCGTGATGCCCGCCGCCTGCAGATCCTGCCCGTTCACTGCCAGATCCCGCAGAGAGCAGCAGGGATTCTCCGCTTCCAGTGCGTCCACGGCAGCAAACATACCCTCCTGCGCCGCTTCGTCCGCCAGACCTGCGGCATGTACCAGCATGGCCTGCTGCCGGCAGAAATCATAGCCGTATGTACCCGCCATTTTCCGCAGGGTGTATCTGGGGTTTTCCGTCTGTTCCGGCAGAAGGTTCCGGTGTTCCCACAGTCCCCGGATCAGCCGTTCCTCCGCCCGAGACATCTTCAGGCTCCGGATCCCCTCCCGCATTTCCTCTTCCGTGCAGTCTGCAAACAGTGCCGCATAGTGCAGCTCCGGCAGTTTCCCCACCGGCAGCTTTTCCATGGCATCGGCAGCGGTCAGAACCCGGTCCTCTGTCAGCATGGGCAGGATGGTCCGTACCACATCCGGATACGCCCGCAGAATCCGCCCGGCACCCACACCGCACAGCAGCTTGGTCAGCTCCACATGGATCCGCTCTCTGGAAATCCCGGTCAGCAGTTCTCTGAGGCTGTGGATGGCCTGGTCGGTGGACTGCTTTTTCCCGTCCCCGTCAGCGTCGTCCACGGCAGGCGAAAAGTCCAGCACAGACGAGAACCGCAGTGCCCGCAGGATCCGCAGTCCGTCCTCCCGGAATCGTTTTCCGGCGTCTCCCACGCACCGGATGATCTTTTTTTCCAGATCCCCCCGTCCGTCGTACAGGTCGATGACCCCGGTGGGATCGCTGTAGGCCATGGCATTGACGGTGAAATCCCGCCTTGCCAACCTCCGCCAGGGAGCGGGTGAAGGTGACTTCCTTGGGGTGCCGGTTGTCCAGATACTCCCCATCGATGCGGAAGGTGGTAATCTCGATATTCTCGTGCCCGCCGGCATCGTTTTTCGACACCACGGTGACGGTGCCGTGCTTCAGACCGGTTTCAATGATCCGCCACCCGGCAAAGGCAGCCATGGTTTCCTCCGGCAGGGCAGAGGCGGTCACGTCATAGTCACCGGGAATCCGTCCCATCAGGTGATCCCGGACACAGCCGCCCACGATATATGCTTCATACCCCGCCCGGTGCAGCACATCCAGTACTCTGGCCACGGGGGTGGGAATGGGGATGGTAGTTTTCATGATAAATAAGAAGTAAGAAATAAGAAGTAAGAGATAAGAGGTATATCGTCTCTCCGGATTCTTTTTCTTCTTCCGTCCTCCTGTTGTGTTTGCGTTTTTTAGTAGGATCAGCCGATCTGCTTCTTATTTCTTATCTCTTACTTCAATCCAGTATCGTCTCGTCCGCTGGCCTTCGTATTCGATGATGTCTTCCAGCACACCGCCGTTTTTCTCGATGACCCGGGCGGATGCCAGATTGTCGTCACGGCAGGTGACAAGCGTTTTGTCCATATCCGGCAGGTTCACCCGGATCCAGTCCAGACCCATGGCAAGCAGTCTTGTGCCGATGCCGCAGCCCCAGTATCCCGGTCTGACACCGTAGCCGATATGCCCGCCGCGCTGCCGCAGAGATGGGGTCAGGGAATGGCGCACGGTCAGCTCTGCGATAAACTTTTCCCCGTCCACCAGCCAGAGGTATGTTGAACGGATGTATTTCCCGTCAAGACCCTCTCCCGTCTCAAGGGTATGGATCCAGCCCAGAACATCATGCTCCGCAGGGTCGATAAAATGGTATGTCTCCACCCCGGCAGCACGGTATTCTGCACCGGCGGCAATGTAGGAGGGGAGATATTGTTCGGTGGGGCAGGTCAGGTACATGGAACCTCCTTGGGAAGTAAGATGTATGAAGTAAGAAATAAGAAGTATATTCGGGGAATCCGGCGAAGCGGGAAACATCCGAAGCAAAGAAGTCCTGCACATTTCTGTCCGAGCAGGCTCACCGAAGGAATTTCTTTCTTCTTACCTCTGACTTCTTACTTCTCTTTACTCTCTCCCCGCAATGACTTCCACCTTCAGCGTATTGGTGGTTCCGCCCACGGGGACACCGGCACAGATGACCACTCTGTCTCCTTCCGACACAATGTCAATCTGCTTGGCACAGTCGATGGCGTGGCGGAACAGATCCTCCTGATTTTCCTGCTGCCGGGCAAGCACCGGGTAAACGCCCCAGGACAGGGCCAGCTGGTGGAAGGTTTTTTCTCTGGGGGTTGCTGCCACCACGGGCTGGGTGGGACGGAACTTGCTCATCCGTCTGGCGCTTCTGCCGGAGTTGGTCAGGGTCACGATGGCGGCAGCTTTGATGTCCTTTGCCATGATGCAGGCCGCATCGCACACCGCATTGGTGAAATCGTCGAAGTCCACCTCATAGTGCATCTGGTCGTAGGCCCCCATCACGGCGGCATCCAGTTCGGCCTGCTTGGCAATTTTGGCCATGGCGCCCACTGCCCGGAGGGGATACTGTCCCACAGCGGTTTCCCCGGACAGCATGACAGCGGAGGTTCCGTCGAATACCGCATTGGCCACGTCGGAAATCTCGGCTCTGGTGGGGTTGGGGTGGGAAATCATGGATTCCAGCATCTGGGTGGCGGTGATGACCATTTTCCCGCTCTGGTAGCATTCCTTGATGAACCGCTTCTGGAGACCGGGCAGTCTCTCGAAGGCCACTTCCACGCCCATGTCCCCTCTGGCCACCATGATCCCGTCGGAGTAGTCCAGAATTTCGGAAAAGTTTTCCACCCCTTCCAGATTCTCGATCTTGGAGATGATGCGGATGTCGTGCCCGCCGTTGTAGTCCAGAAACTTCCGGATCCCCACCACATCCTCTTTGGAACGGATGAAGGAGGCCGCCACCAGATCCACATCGTGTTCGATGCCGAAGATCAGGTCTTCTCTGTCCTTATCGCTCAGGTGGGGCATATCCAGATGCACCCCGGGGATGTTGACACCCTTGCCGTTTTTGATGATCCCCCCTGCAGTCACCCGGCAGTGCACCGAATCCTCCCCGCAGGACAGCACTTCCAGCTCGATATTCCCGTCATCCAGCAGTACGGACGTACCGGGGGCAACTTCCTTCGGCAGGTCTTCATAGGTGACGGAAACGCCGTGGCAGTCCCCGCTGCACCCGCAGTCTCCCGCACGGGCATACAGAGTGAATTCCGCCCCGGTTTCCAGCACGGCCTGTCCGCCGTCAAACTGTCTGAGGCGGATTTCCGGCCCCTTGGTGTCCAGCATAATGGCCAGCGGCACCTGCAGCTTCTTTCTGGCCGCCTTCAGTCTGGCAATCACCGCCGCATGCTCTTCGTATGTGCCATGGGAAAAGTTGATTCGTGCCACATTCATCCCCGCCCGGATCATCTTCTCGATCATCTCCGCCGAATTGGACGCAGGCCCCATGGTACAGATAATTTTGGTTTTCAGCATAGTATACACTCCGTTCAAAGTAAGGAATAAGTAAATGATGATTAACTAACCTGTTGATGCAGGGGACGCGGGTCGCTTTCTTGAAAGAAAGCTCGGCAAAGAACTTTAAACAGGAGTTGCACTGGATATAGTTTCTGCAATTCCATCTGCTACTGGATATTGTGCATCCAAGACATAAGGAATAGTAGAGCGAGCTCCCAGGGACCCGACCCTGCTCGCCATAGATCGTTTCCGATTGCGTGATATAGTTAATCATCGTTTACATAAGAAGTAAGAAATATCCATACATATACCTCTTATCTCTTACTTCTTACCTCTTATTTTTTATAATCCCCGCTGCCGTTTTTACGTCTTCCATGCACCGCTCCCGCATGAGCTCTGCCGCTTCCCGGATGGTCTCCCGGACGGCGTCTTCCTTCTGCAGTACTTCCTCCACGGCTGCTGCCAGTGTTTCCGCCTCTGCGGTACCGGCATCGTACACATAGGGCTGGTGCAGACATTTCATCAGAGCGTCAATTTTCGGGTCGTAGGAAAGGCCGATCACCGGAACCCCGGCAGCTGCGGCGTAGATCAGGCAGTGCAGACGCATACCCACCGCCATTTTCGCCCCCGCCGTCACCGCCAGCATGTCTTCCGCCGACACAGGGTGGATCGTCCGCACATCCGCCGACGCACCTTCCGCCGCCATGGCACAGATGGCCGCATCGTTCTGGGGCTGCATGGGGACAAGCACTGCCGTCAGGCCGAATTTCTGCTGCAGAATGTCGCAGAGCTTTCCCGCTTCTCCTGCCAGCCGGATATCTCCCTCGTGCTCTCTCCCTCTCCCCAGTCTGCGCAGGGACAGAACCACGTACCGCCCTTCTTCCAGATCCGCAAGACCCAGACGGCGCAGGATTTTCGTCCGTTCTTCCTTTGCCGGGGGGACGAGCAGGAAGGCCGGGTCGGCGCTGAGACGGATTTTTGCCCGATCCACCCCCATGGCCGCCAGTTCTTCCAGAGAATCCGGATCTCTCACGCTGATTCTGTCACAGGCGGATACCGTTTTGCCGGTGAGGGCACGGTTCTTTTCCCGCCGGATGGGGCCGATGCCGTTGGCGTAGACCATGGTCTGCATCCCCCGCTTTTTCGCCAGGGACAGAAGCAGGGTATAGTACTGCAGACTCTTGCCGCTGGTGGCGTCCTGCAGAAGGCTTCCCCCGCCGGAGAGGAACAGTTTCCCTCTGCCCATCTCCCGCCACACCGAAAACAGCTTCATCCGGTTCACGCACCGCAGGCCCGTCCGGTAGGCATCCTTTTTGGGAAACCGGGTCAGGGCGGTAATCTTCACCCCGGGGCAGGCTTTTGCCAGAGAGGCGGAAATCACGGAAAGCAGACTTTCGTCCCCCATATTGCCGAATCCGTAGTAGCCGGACAGGATCACGTCGCTTTCCCCGTCGGACACCACGGGAGAGGCCATGGCCCTGGTATACAGTTCTTCGTAGTCTCCCGCCATCCGCTCGGCGGTATAGTACTGCTTGATCACATCCCGGCACCAGTTTCCCCTTTCCGAAAGCGTCTCCGGGGATTCTGCAAGCATGGTCTCGATTTCGGCCAGCAGCTGTTCATCGGTGAAGTCCCCGCAGCCCCGGCAGCAGAAGTTGGTGTCCATGGCATCGGCCAGCTTGCTTTCGTCAAAGATGCCCAGCGCCCCCTGGTTCCCGGCCACGATGACGGGTTTTGCCGCCGCCATGGCTTCCAGAACGGAGCGGGACACCCCCACAAACACATCCGCCGCCGCACAGAACCGGTTGATGTCCGCCCGGCCGCCGGTCATGGTGACGATCCTTCTGCCGGCTTTTTCGTTGGCCTGTTCCGCCAGATTCCGGATGGCCGCTTCTTCCGTGCCGCCGCCCACGATGAGAATGTCCAGATCGGGGTGATTCTTTGCCAGCGCCGGTGCGATTCTGGCCACGGTATAGGCGTAGGCTGCCCGGTCTTCATCCAGCCGGCTCATATATACCAGACGGCGCCGGTTTCTCTCCAGTCCGAACTCCTCCAGAATGGGGGTAAAATCCGTGTCGGGGGAGAATTTTTCCAGATCAATGCCGTTGATGGTGGTCTGGATCCGTTCTCTGGCAAAGCCGTATTCGTCCACCAGATAGTCCACGATGTCCTCGCTGACGGACATGGTGCGTTCACCCCACCGGGAGATGCGCCGCCACAGGGGATTGATGGAGAAGTTCAGGTGCGCCGTTGTCACAAACCGGAACAGGGGTACTTCCTTCCCGTTCCGTTTCAGGGGATGTTTTCTGTATCTGTCCCACAGTCCTCCGCAGATCCAGGCGGGGATTCTGGCATGTGCATGCACCAGATCGTAGTCCCCCCAGGCGTTCCCCTGCCGGATACACCTGTCCAGCCCCGCAAAAGAAGCCGCCACAGCCCCGGGGGATTTGGTATGCAGAGGCAGTGTAACCAGCTCCACCCCCTCCTTTTCCAGCATATCCGCATACACGCCGCCGTTGGAGGCCAGGGTGATATGGTGTCCCCGGTGTACCAGCGCGCGGCACAGCTCCAGAATATGGGTTTCCGCCCCGCCGATCTGCATCTGCATGGTGACCATTAATATATTCATCGCAATACCTCGACTACAGTTCCGAATTCAGAATACAGAATGCAGAATTCAGAATGATTTTTTGGGATATGCAAAGCCGTTTTACCGTTTCTTCGGATTCCCGGCGTGCTTCTCTCTGCTCTGTCCCCGGCCGCCGGACTGGTTTCTGCCGGAAGGTTTTCCGTTCTGCTTCGTCCCGCCCGGTTTTGTCCCGCCGTGTGCATTTCTGCCGGACGCAGCACTTTCCCGTTTTCCGGTTGTTCCGTTCTGTCCGGCACCGGACGACCCGTTTTTCTGTCCGCTCTGCCCGGCTTTCGGCTGCCCTTCGTATTTCTTACTTCTTACTTCTGACTTCTTATTTTCCCCCACCAGTTCCTGCAGCATGACTTTGCCCACATCGGTGCAGTAATTCATGGCTTCGTAGATCATGCGGCGGTTTTCCGGCTTGCGCCACTGGAGCAGGGCTCTCTGCAGCTGCTTTTCCCGGTAGTTGGTGGCCGTATAGATGGCATTTCCGGTGAAGGGGTCGATGCCGGTGTAGTACATGACGGTGGATGCGGTGCCCGGGGTGGGGTAGAAGTCCTGCACCTGTTCCGGGGCAAGGCCGATCCGCTTGGTGTACAGGGCCAGTTCTGCGGCATCGTCCATGGTGCTGCCGGGGTGGGAGGACATCAGGTAGGGCACAAGGAACTGATTCAGGCCGCATTCCTTATTGAGCCGCTCGTACTTTTCCCGGAACCGGTCGTACACCTGCACGGAAGGCTTGCCCATATGGGACAGCACATTGGGGGCGCAGTGTTCCGGGGCAACCTTCAGCTGACCGCTGACATGATCCCTGACCAGTTTTTTGAAGAAGGCATCGTTTTTGTCCGCCAGCAGATAGTCGAACCGGATCCCCGAGCGGATGAAGACCTTCTTGATCCCCGGCACGGCTTCCACTTCCTTCAGCAGACGGATATATTCGCTGTGATCCGCCACCAGATTGGGGCAGGGCTTGGGGAACAGGCACCGCTTGTTGGGGCAGACGCCGTCGTTGAGCTGTTTTTCGCAGGCGGGCTTCCGGAAATTGGCAGTGGGGCCGCCGATGTCGTGGATGTATCCCTTGAAGTCCGGCAGGGTGGTCAGCAGTTTTGCCTCCTCCACCACCGACTGGATGCTCCGGCTCCGTACAGCTCTCCCCTGATGGAAGGCCAGGGCACAGAAATTGCATCCGCCGAAGCAGCCCCGGTTGTGGGTGATGGAAAAACGCACTTCCGAAATGGCAGGCACGCCCCCTTCCGCCGCATACATGGGATGCCAGGTGCGGGTATAGGGCAGGTCGTACACCTTGTCCAGCTCTTCCCGTTCCAGCGGGGCCTGGGGAGGGTTGACCACCAGCATCCGGTTTCCGTAGTATTCCACCAGTGCCTTGCCGGAGATGGCGTCGTTATTATAATATTGTACCCGGAACGCATCCGCATACGCAGTTTTATCGGATTTCAGCACATCATAATCGTATCCGGGGTACTTTGTTTCCCCTTTTCCGGGTTCCGCCGGCACATCCTCCTGCAGGAACTTATAATTCCCCGCCACCGGGAAGAACACTTCATCCCCGGTCTTCCCCAGCCATGCCGTCCCACGCACATCCCGGATTTTCTTCACGGGCACGCCCTTGTCCAGCAGCTCTGCCAGCCGCACCACGGATCGTTCCCCCATGCCGTACATGAGAATATCCGCCCGGGAGTCCACCAGCACAGACCGGCGCACCTTATCGTCCCAGTAATCGTAGTGGGCGAACCGCCGGAGAGAGGCTTCCAGCCCGCCGATGAGAATGGGCACGTCGCCATAGGCTTCCCGGATCCGGTTGCAGTAGACGATCACCGCCCGGTCAGGCCGTTTTCCCGCCTTGCATCCGGGGGAATAGTAGTCTTCGCTGCGGCGTTTTTTGGCAGCGGTATAGTGGGCCACCATGGAGTCGATATTCCCGGCGGACACAAGAAACCCGAGCCGGGGTCTGCCGAACCGTTTGAAGTCCTCGCAGGAGGTATAGTCCGGCTGGGCCAGCACTGCGCAGGTAAACCCACGGGCTTCCAGCACACGGGTAATGATGGCGGCCCCAAAGGAGGGATGATCCACGTATGCGTCGCCGTTCACATAGACAAAATCCGGCTGTTTGTCCTGCAGTTCCTCTCTGGTGGTGGGCATGAAGGTGGTTCCGATGGTCATGATGCAGTTTTTCCCCCATTATAAGATACATAGTGGTTCTATTGTATCATAAATGGGGG
>JAFQGY010000430.1 GCA_017415325.1 Clostridia bacterium | reverse complement strand
TGATGTGTTCGAAGAACAGATTGTCCGAGGAACCGACACCGCCGCGTTCGGGTGCGGTACCGATGGTGTAGGCCGGGGTCTGGAAGTACATCTTGAAAGTGGCAATCCCGCGGACATTTTTGATGATGGCATCGAACAGACCGCAGTCCACGGTGGAACCGTCGTCATAGGTATAGATACCCGGTTCGATCCGCAGGGCTTTGTAGGGACTGGAAGGCGCCAGATTCAGACCATCACAGAGGACATTGCGGGTGGGACCGAAATTGACGGAGGAATTCTGCCAGTCGTACATGTTCAGCGCCACCAGGTCATCCCCCACTTCTCCGCTGATATTCCGGATATACAGGTTTTCGCTGTTTCCGTTCAGGTGCAGACCGTCGGCAAAGCATTCTTCAAACCGGATGTTTTCAAAGACGCCGTTTGTCAGGTCGCCTGTCTGGACGGAAAACCCTGCGGTATGACAGAAGGTCATGTCGGTCAGGGTCAGGCCGGTAATGTTGTTGAACAGCAGGCAGGTGGAGACACCGAAGAAGGGTCTGGTTCTGTCGTTGTCTTCTCCGAAATGGGTATACCGGCTGCATTTGCCGTAGCCACCCCGACGGGTATTGGATTCCTCCCAGCGGCCGCCGTGGATGGAGATATTATGATCCCGGTTGGCGGTGCGGATGGGGGCATGGGTTCCGTCTTCGGTATGTTCATTCCGGAGCATCAGAACTTCACATCCGGGGGTCAGGCGGATTGTGGCACCGGCAGCTTCGATATGTCTGTCAGAGGGGATGGTTACGGTGTCGTCGATCCAGTACAGGTCTTCTGCGGGGGGAATGATGATGCGCTGGTGGTTTCTGAGAGCGGTCTGCAGGGCTTCTGTCCAGATGGTACCGTGTTCGCTCTGACGGGTCAGGTGGGCGTAGTCGGAGAGAGATACGGTGTCTGTCAGGGTTTCGATGGCGGCGAGGTTTTCTTCCTTCATCTTTGCCAGGGCGGTATATATGGCTGTCTGGATTTCTTTTTTCATAGGGAAACCTCCTGCTGGGGGATTTTTTCTTTGATGATACCACATTTTTTCGGGAAATGCAATTGGTTTCCGGGAAAAAAGAAAGAACGATCCGCAAAAGACCATTCTTTCTGTTATGTGTTCAGGATGCTTCATCCGGCCAGTATCGAAGAGAATACGGTTCGTACCGGAACGGTTCCACAATATCGTATCCGTGAAATACGCCTTCCTTTGTGATGTGGTACTTCACTTTTCCGGCAGGCAGGAGTCCGTTGCAGTCGGCATAAAACTGTACGGTTACATGGGACATGGTTCCCTCCTGCTCTGTTTCTGTCACATGGTACCGGGGACTTCCGCCCAATCCGCCGGCTGCAGCCATCTGTATGCCGTTTTCCTCATAAACCATCGGAATCTCTTCTGCCTGCATATCGGCACCGAATTTCTCCTTTGCCAGACGGGTGTAGTCCGCCAGAGACAGCTTACCGTTTCCGTAGTATTCACACAGGTAATTGTGCATACCGGGGTAATTTGTACCCTCTCCATATGTGGGGGTATTCCAGATCAGGGAACTGCCAATAAAGGAATCGATCATCCGGCTTTCCGTGTCTCCCTGTATCGTTTCTGCGGGTACGGTCAGCGGCGGGAACGGATCTGCCAGATAGCAGTCTACGATGTCCCGGATCTCCTTATGGTATTCTCCCGGCGGCAATGTCTCCAGTCCGCTTTCCGCAACCGTGAAATCCCACCAGATGCTGCAGTCTGTCAGGGGGATGGTAAAGGTGAGTCTGGAATCTGTGATTCTGACAGTATTGTATTCCGGGATCTCACTTTCTCCGCTGAGGAAATCCAGGAGAAAACGGTATACATTGGGAGTCCAGACACCTGCATCAGTGTACTGCCGGATTTCATCCAGGGTACAGGCAGTGTACAGCGCTGTATCCACCGCACCCACTTCCGCCAGAGTACGGTATTCCATCTGCAGGGGTGCGCCAACCGTACAGCCTTCGTCCGATGCGGTGATTGTATACCGGAAATAGTACATTCTCCCCCGGGGAACAGAAAGATACAGAGAATATACCGTTTCGTTTTCCCGGATCAGGCGGATGGGTTCTGTTTCCTCCCCCATTGCTCCGGGTACATACAGATAGGTTTCCGCTGATTTGTCCGCCGCTGTTATCTGCAGACGGAGCCAGGATGCCGAAGCGTTTCCGTACTTTCCATCATATATATTGGCGTGACAGAAACCGGTAATCTCCATGGGACATGCCGGTTCTGCAGATCCGCCGATACGCCATACCGGCTGGGTTCCGTCCGTTTCCGCACTCTCCGGCGGCATTTCCGGGACAGTATACCATCTGCCTTTTTCCGGTGAAACGGGATCCGTCCATTCGACTGTTATCTCCGGCTGTGATTCCGGAACGGTTTCGCTGTGCGGGTCATGCGTATCATTTTGCTCCCGTCCCCAAAGGCCGCCGGAGAACAGACAAAGAAGCAACACCAGTATCACGAACCACCATCCATGATGCTTACGGGTCGTGTCCAGAATGCTTTCGATCCGTTCTTTTACGGCCTTGTTCCCGGGATCAAAATGGGTGGTCAGAACAGACAGCGGACTGCGGCTCCTACACAGCAGCATAATCACTCCCGCTGCCATGACCGCATAGAAAAGTACCAAATATACATTGTTTTCCATTATGTTTCACCTGTCAAACGGGCTGTGTGTCCTGTCAGGATCCTGCGTAGGATACGTTTCCGCGGTCTCCGGGCATACTGTAGCGATACTGTGCCAGTGCCTCTCCAGCAATGTTCCGGTCACAGAATGCGAGGCTTCCCTCAGTACTGCCGTGTGCCGACCGATAGCAGACATAGCGGCTGTTGCGGGCACTGTCCACCTGAAAATACAGGCAGAATTCCCCGCTTCCCCCACCGCCGGATTTATAAAGATATGTCACATCTTCATATTCCCCGGGCAGGGTTTCCAGAATGGGGATTTCGTATCTGGTAAAGCTCTGTCCCCAGTCGAAACTGAGCCAGATTTGTTCTTCTTCCCATGCAGGGCTGTCAAAGACCAGACACAGGGTCTCTCCGCCGATGCCGCTGTGTCTGGAAAACTGCACCAGCCATCCATTCGGATAATCCGGACACAGGAATGTACCGCTGCATCGCCAGGTCTGCCCGTCTGCGCTTTCAAAGAACCGTACGGAACCGTTGTCGTGGAGCATACCCAGCAGCCAGCCTGTTCCCTCATCCTGCGGTACGCCGAGCAGAACAATTCCCTTGCAGTCTATCCCCGCATCTTCTGTCCCCAGTTCTGTTACGTTCCAGATGCCGTCGCTGCCGCAGCTGAACACATATGCATATGCGGGATTTCCCTCTGCGTACAAAGCACCTGTGACTGCAAATACTTTTGTGTATTCGCTCAGATAGGAAATCTGGTTATAGTAATACAGTGTTTCCTGCGGATCGGTACTGTTTGCCGGGAATGGCAGTGTCCCATTCTGCAGAACAGTCATATCCATGGTACCATATGTGACAGGTTCAAACCAGCCGACAGTTCTGCCGAAGCTGTCATAGGTTTCGCCTGCGGTCAGTGTTATGGGGTAGATTTCCGGTTCCCCGGAGAGAGCTTCCGCACTTTCCGCAGCAGGGGGAACATTCTGTATT
>JAFQGY010000429.1 GCA_017415325.1 Clostridia bacterium | reverse complement strand
TGGGAGTGGGGCTGCGCGATAGGGTTTGGCGGGGTGGGAGTGTGGTACGATGGGGTACGGCGGCGCGGCGGGGGTGGACGGATGCAGGACGACCCCTCAGGCGCTTCGCGCTGCTCCTCCCCCTTACGCAGGGGAGCCCTTATTCTTTGATGAATGGTATATTCCGAAGATTTCCAGCGGATACTCCAGGTATTACAGAGAACATGCGGCACAGGATGCTGTTGACATCATCCGCAGGGACCGGAACCATCCATCTATCGTGATGTGGTCCATCGGGAACGAAATCAACGAACAGCATGACAAGGAAGGCTGGCGGGCGGCTATGATGCTGACGGAAACCGTCCACCGCACCGACCCCACCCGTCCCACCACTGCCGGATTTGACCGCGGCTGGGACTGCTTCACCAACCATCTGGCAAACTTTGTGGATGTTGTGGGACTGAATTATAAGCCGCATATGTATGCAGATGTCCATAAAAAGCATCCGGACATGGTGCTGATCGGCACGGAAACGGCTTCCTGTGTTTCCACACGCGGCGTGTATGATCTTCCCGCAGAAGTGAATGTTCCTCCCCGTCTGCTGAAGAATCTGACTGTCTCTGCGTATGAAATGGCTGCTCCCGGATGGGCATATTATGCAGAACGGGAATGGGCGGCACAGGATGACTGTCCTTATGTAGCCGGTGAGTTTATCTGGACCGGTATGGACTATCTGGGCGAACCTACCCCCTATTATCACCAGTGGCCCTCCCGCAGTGCCTATTTCGGTGCCGTTGACCTGGCAGGGCTGCCTAAGAACCGTTTTTATGGATACAAGGCCCGCTGGACCAATGACGATGTCCTGCACATTTTCCCGCACTGGAACTGGGAAGGTATGGAAGGACAGAAGGTTCCGGTACATGTGTACACCAGTTTCCCCATGGTGGAACTGTTTGTAAATGATATTTCATACGGCAAGCGTACCTTCACCCGGACTGGCAGCGTTCCGGAAGAAAAATCCGGTGTGGAAATTCCCCGGTACAGACTGATGTGGGACGATGTGGTTTACCAGCCCGGTACTGTAAAGGCAGTAGCTTATGATGACGCCGGAAATGCTGCGGCAGAAGCTGTGGTACGCACGGCAGGAAAGCCGGATCATCTGGTACTGACCGCTGACAGGGAAACAATTGCAGCGGACGGGGACGATCTGGTATACATCACTGCTGCCATTGCGGATGCAGACGGTGTGGTTTGTCCTCTGGCTGACAATCGGATTACATTTGCTGCAGATGGTGCAGGGGAGCTGCTTACCACCGACAGCGGTGACCAGAGAGAAACCGAATCCTTTGCCAGACCGGATAAGAAAGCGCTGGCCGGATATACCGTTGCCTGTGTACGTTCTCTGCGGGATGTTTCCGGCAAGCTGACCGTTTCTGCTTCTGCAGAAGGACTCTGCGGTGCTTCTGTTATAGTGGAAGTAAAATAATTGTATTTCAAGAAACGATTTTCTCCTGTGTGGGTTCGTCCTGCACGGGAGATTTTTTTCTGCATTATTATTGTATATTTAATTTCAATATCTGTTGAGAAAACAGAGATTCTGTGTTATAATACCCATGCGGACAATTTTAGTTATTCTTTGCAAGATGCAACACAATATTCAGAGCAGGTGAAGACATGAAACTACGATCAACATGGATACGGAAATGTATTCTGCCGGAGTATATGATACGGGATTCACAGAAACTGGGGAACGATTATCCTGCCGGAGAGATGTACAGGAGTTTTATAAAGATCGCCTGGCCGGCGCTGATGGAATCTGTTTTGATCGGACTGATTTCCTTTGTGGATTCCATTAT
>JAFQGY010000428.1 GCA_017415325.1 Clostridia bacterium | reverse complement strand
GCTGCAGTCCGAACCAGCAGAAATCGTTGGTTTCCACGCCCTTCACATAGAAATACATCAGGAACTGCGCCGCCTGCACCCAGTCTCCTTCGATGCGGGTACTCTCAAATTCCTTCAGCCGGATGTCAAAGGACACTACCATCTTTTCCGAATCGCAGCGGTAGAAGGGCTGACAGACCTCCGGTGTTTCCCGCCAGCGGAAATCGGACTGTTCAATCAGCAGATGGGGCCACCAGTCACCCTGCAGAGCTGGTTTTCCGCCGTAATACAGCGAGGTGTCCAGATGAAAGGTCAGGGAATTCTGTTCGGCATCATACCGGACACTGCGCCATGTACCGTCGGTGATCTCTTCCGGATCGGAGGAGACCCGGTTTTCCACAAGACAGGGACCGGAATCCCATTGGGCCAGCAT
Source organism: Clostridia bacterium (assembly GCA_017415325.1). Classification (GTDB taxonomy): domain Bacteria; phylum Bacillota; class Clostridia; order Oscillospirales; family CAG-272; genus UMGS1696. The sequence continues at coordinate 3,563 of JAFQGY010000428.1, read as the reverse complement.
CCAGAGCGGGGCGTCGGTATTGTCGGTGAACTTCCAGGTGTCCAGTACCGTGACGGCGTCTCCGTTGGCGTGGTCTTTCTGGCTCAGGAGCTGGAAGCCGGTCTGCCAGTGGGGATCGGGGATCAGCTGCCATTCGGTGATGGGTTCGGTCATGATGGTTTCCTCCGTTTCGGATGTGGTTTCGTCTGGCTCTGCCGTTGTCTCTCCGGATCCGCAGGCAGTCAGGGACAGTGTCAGCAGAAGCAGGGTCAGTAGAAGTCCTTTGCGCATTACGGTTCCTCCTGCGTTTTTTCTTTCAGTATACCACAGAATTTCCCAAAATGGAACCGCAAGCACAAAAAAATTCCCGAAAACCTTGCATTCTTTCCCGAAACCATGTATAATGGGTGCAAACAAATTTTCGTCAAATACAGGAGAACACCCATGGAACTGCAGGATATCCGAAGAATCCGTCTATACCGCCAGCACCTGACCGATCCTGCCGATGTGGAAACGGTGATAAAAGATCTTTGCGGCATACAGGCCCAGATTCCCACCAATGTCCCCCATGCTCTGACCATCCGCACCGGCGCCCCCGTGGATCCGGAAACCTATGGGGAAAACCTGCTCAAAAGCTGGACGATCCGGGGAACCATCCATGACTTCCACCGGGACGACCTGCCCCTGTTCAAAGCGGATCCGAAGATGTACCATGCCGGAGACTGGTTCGGCTGGGGCGGCGACGCATTATCCGATGAAGGACGGACGATGTGGGCACAGTTTATTCTGGAAAAAGTGAAGGGCGGCATGTCGCTGCGGGAAGAACTGAAGGAAGCCTGTATGGAAAAGGGTATGACGGAGGCGGAAGCGGAGTGTATGTTTGAATCCTGGGGCGGCGGCCTGCGGGAAATGTGCGAACGGAGCTTTCTGTGCTACAAAGCAAACAGCCGCCGGGAATTCATGCTCTGTCCGGACTATACCCCCATGGGCGTGGAGGCGGCGGAAAAGGTGCTGCTGGAACGGTATCTGCGCCATTATGCTCCGGCTACCCTGCGGGATATGGCATACTATTTCGGCTGGAACCAGACAAAGTGCAGGACTGTCATGAAGACGCTGGACTGCGAAATCCACAGTGTGAAAGCCGACGGAAAGGAATACTTCCGGGCGGGGGAGCTGCCGGGAGATGTGCCGGAGATTCCGGACTGCATTTTCCTTGCGGGATTTGATCCGCTGATGATGGGGTATGAGAAAAAGGACGGGTTCTTTGTGCCTGCGGAAAGCCTGAGAGGAATTTTCAATCTGCAGGGCATGGTGATGGCACCGGTGCTGCTTGGGGGAACTGTGGCAGCCAGATGGAAAATCACCGGGAAAAAGCTGACAGTCACCTGCTTCCGGGAACTGACAGAGAGGGAAAAGAGAGCGGTAACGGATGCCGCAGAGCTGCTTTTCCTGAAGATAACCAAATTCGAATTTGTGTAAAAGAGAGGATACACCCATGATTTATTTTGCATGTGACTATGCGGAAGGGGCACATGAAGCCATTCTGCAGAAATTTCTGGAAACCAACCGGGAGAGCACCCTCGGCTACGGGGAAGACCGGTTCTGTGAGAGCGCAAAGGAAAAGATCCGGCAGGCCTGCGGGGATCCCACGGCGGATGTGTTTCTGCTGACTGGCGGTACCCAGACCAATGCACTGGTGATTTCCGCAAAGCTGGCCAGCTGGGAAGGGGTTATTTCCGCCGAAACCGGTCACATCAACTGCCACGAATCCGGTGCCATTGAATATACCGGGCATAAGGTATTCGCCCTGCCTCAGAAGGACGGAAAGCTGAATCCCCGGGATGTGGACAGACTGGTGAGCGCATGGGAAAATGACGGTACCAAAGAACATATGGTAAAACCCGGCATGGTGTACATCTCCCATCCTACGGAATACGGGACTCTGTACACCAAAGCGGAGCTGACCGCCCTGTCGGAGGTATGCCATGCCCACGGTATTCCGCTGTTTCTGGACGGTGCCAGACTGGGCTACGGCCTTATGAGCTATGCATCCGACATGGATCTGACAGACATAGCAGGCCTCTGTGATGCATTCTATATCGGCGGCACCAAGGTGGGAGCCCTGTGCGGCGAAGCGGTTGTATTTCCCCGTCACGGCGCTCCGTCCCATTTCTTTACTACCATCAAACAGCACGGCGCTCTGCTGGCCAAGGGCAGACTGGTTGGCATCCAGTTCGACACCCTGTTCACCGACAATCTGTACTGGAACATCGCCCGGCACGCCATCGACATGGCAGAAAAGATGAAAGAAATGGTTGTGCGGCTGGGCTACCGTCTGGCACTGGACTCCCCCACCAACCAGCAGTTCGTGATTCTGGAAAACGAAAAGATGGCAGAACTGGCAGAGAAGGTAGCCTTCAGTGTATGGGAACCCTATGACGAAACCCACACGGTAGTCCGCTTCTGCACCAGCTGGGCCACCACGGAAGAAGACCTGGCGGCGCTGGAAAAAGCCATTGGATAAATAAGAGATAAGAAGTAAGAAATAAGAAATAGACAAAGAGATACCGGACTGAACAAACGGCATACAGCGGGAGAAAAACTCCGTACTGTATGCCGTTCTATATTTTTTGTATTTCTGTATATTTCTTACTTCTGACTTCTTATTTCTTACTTCTCATGTATGTGTCGTATTCCGGTGCGGTGTAGGGATGGGTCTTGTTCTGGAGCCAGGTGATGGTCTTGGGGCCTTTTACGGCGTGGTACAGAGAAGTGATGCCGGAAGGCGGGCATACATAGTCGCCAAGTCCTGCGGTGATGACCGTTTCGCAGGTGACTCTTGCGCCGGCATTGACGGTGTCGAAATAGTCCAGTCCCGCTGCCGCATCCGGTCTCCATCCGCGGAGTCTGCCGTCTTCGATGCCCCGCAGGTCGCAGAGCCACGGTACGTTGATGGTCAGTTTGGTCACATCCTTGTCGAATGCCGCAATGTGGGTGGCCTGGAATGCACCCATGCTGCCGCCGTTTGCCGTGATGGTTTTGCCGTCCCACAGATCCAGCGTCTTGCAGTACCGCAGTGCCTGCAGCGCCCGGAGAACCATGTACTTGAAATAGCAGGTGTCCGGCGTTTCGTTCAGATCCTTATGGAACCCGAAGGAGGCATAGGGCGCTTCCTTGGCCATTTCGGCATATTCCTCAAAGGTCAGCCCGTTGGCAAAGCCGTGGGGATTGATGTGGAAGCTGATGGCGTTTGCTTTGGTGGGGATGGGTGCGCCGGTGACGCTGTAGCCCATGCAGCTGATGAGGATGGGCAGGGTACCGGGCTTGGCGTTCCGGGGCAGACGGAGATACCCGGACACAGGCATCGGGCCCGCACAGGCAATCTTCATGTCATACACCACATCTCCCGGGTCGCCGCAGTGGAATTCCTTCTTTTCCAGTTCCACCGGGGCCACAGGATCCAGTTCTTCCCGGATCACCTTTTGCCACCATGCGTCATAGTCCGCCGGTGCATCCACGATTTTTGTCAGCTTGTCAAAGTCCACGCAGGCGCCGCCTTCAAAGGCATCGTATCCGGGCAGGGG
>JAFQGY010000427.1 GCA_017415325.1 Clostridia bacterium | reverse complement strand
TATCTTTTTCCTGTGTTTTATTTTCTTCCGCATAATTGAGCGGGCTGACATACCCTCTGTACATGGCGCCGATGCCGGTACCGGTGTATACATCCAGACCTGCGGAACCGGGCAGCGGAATACAGATGTCTACGCCAAGTGTATGAACGGAAATCTTGATTTTTATGGATGCTGCATTGGTACGGAAGCGGATCCGGCCGCCGCATGCCGATTTACTTCTGCCGCGCACAGCTTCACTGACTTTGGCGGAGTCTTCATCTGCCAGACGCCAGAACCGCTTTTCTGCAGGATCAATGACATCGATACCGCAGATTTCAATGGGAGCATCGGTACATGCATAATATTTCATGGATAATTCCCTCTCTTATATTTGGATTGTCTGATTCCATTATAGCACAGGTTCGCTGTTTTGTAAAGAAGATGCGGATTGTTGTTTGCGCTGTTTGGCAGGAGAAATCCCTGTCCGAGCAGTGTACACGTTTGTGAAATGGCTAGCATCGTTGAAGGAAAGGCTGGCAGCAATTTCAGAGATGCGCATGTCTGTATGGGTTACCAGATATACGGCATGGCGGATTTTGGTGTCCAGGATATATTGATGCAGACCCATACCGGTGGCGTCCCGGATTACGGTATGCAGATAATTCGGATGGTACCCCAGGGCTTTTGCAACAGAACGGCAGTCAATTTTTTCCTGAAAGTGCTCTGCGATATACCCGATGGCAAGGTCGGCGGCTTCCCGGCTGCTGGGACGGGTCTGGAAATCTTTATGACGGACCATGTACAGGAGAAGCTGGGCGGACAGCAGATCCAGCATTTCGGCAGAATAACGGTACCGTGTGTCCCATTCATGACGCATCTGCCGTACGATGCTGCTGCCGCTGAATGTGTCACTGCAGCTGAAGACATCTGAGAGAAGCGGAATGTCTGTAAACTGGAACACAGGGCAAAGAGGGGGGATTTCAGCGGTTCCATGATACAGGGATTCTCTTTCCGGTGACGGGATTGACTCCGGGGGAGTGGAGGCGGTGGTGTAGTAGAAATATATATTTGTATTCTCCATGCCTTCCGGTGTTTCTGTGTAATACCATACTCCGGGAGGAATATAGAAAAAGTCTCCTTTCTGCAGAAGAAACTGTTTTTGCGGGGAGCCGGAGAGATCAAGACAGTACAGACGGCAATATCCATGCCATATGTAGGTAATACGGTAAAAACTGCTGATTTTACGGTCTGATACGGTTTCGTAACGGGTTCTGTTATTCCAGGTATATACGTTTCTGCAGTGGATTTTTACATCTCGGAACAGAGCTTCCATACGGTATTTCCTTTCTGAAGGTTCTCTGATGGCAGTATACCACATTTCCCACTCAATTGCAAGTATCTTTGATTTTTACAGGTTTTGCTTTGGTATATTTATAGACACAGCATCATATTCCTGCTATAATACATATAATACGAATTTTTATGGCAACAGGAGGGTTTTATGAATACGATCCATACCTTTACACCGGCGGCAATTCCGGATGTGTATGATCTTTGTGTGGTTGGCGGAGGACTGGCCGGCGTGATGTCTGCGGTTTCTGCTGCCAGGGACGGGATGCGGGTTATTCTGGTGGAAAAGTACGGTTTTCTCGGCGGTATGGCTACAGCCGGGCTGGTGCATCCGTTTATGGGATACAGAGAACGTGGTTCCGGAAATATTGCCAATGCGGGACTGTTTCTGGAAATGATCCGGCGGATTTATGAAATCGGCGGTACCAACTCCCCCACATCCACCATGTATATGGAAGAATTCATGAAATTGATTCTGGATCGGATGTGCAGAGAAGCAGGCGTCAGAGTACTGTTTCATGCCAGGATGACCGATGTGGATTATGCGGACGGTGTCGTGAAAAGTATCACTGTCGGAACGGTCAGCGGGAATATCAAAGTGCAGGCAGCGTATTATATCGACGGTACCGGGAACGGAGATCTGTGTGCCTTCGCCGGTCTTCCCTATAAACTGGGACGGGAGGAAGACGGACTGTGCCAGCCTATGACGCTGAATTTCCGTCTGGCCAATGTGGACTGGAGCCGGCTCGACCGGGAAAAGATGCAGGCACTGTACAAACAGATGCGGGCGGAAGGAAAAATCACCAATCCCAGAGAAGATGTGCTGATTTTCCATATGCCCGTGGAAAATATCATGCATCTGAACACCACACGGATCGTCGGCAAGAATCCCGTGGACATTTTTGACTACAGTGATTCCGAAG
>JAFQGY010000426.1 GCA_017415325.1 Clostridia bacterium | reverse complement strand
TCCAGCTTGGCTGTGACGGTGTCGATGGCGTCGATGACATAATCGTAGGCGGAAAAATCATAGCTGTCCCCAGATTCGGGCAGATAGAATTCCTGCCGCACATGGACAATGCAGTCCGGGTTGATCAGCCGGATCCGTTCTGCGGCGGCCTGCACTTTGGGCATCCCCACAGTGGCGTCGGTGGCAATGATCTGCCGGTTGATATTGGACTCTGCCACGGTATCCGGATCCACCAGGGTGATCTCCCCCACCCCGGAGCGCACCAGTACCTCACAGACATACCCCCCGACGCCGCCCACACCGAACAGCAGCACATGGGCTCTGGCCAGTCTGTCCATGGCGTCCTCCCCCAGCAGCCGTGCTGTCCGGGAGAATCTCCCACGGGCAAATCTGCTTCCGGAAAACTTTTTATTTATCATAAAACACTCCGATATTCCAGTGATGTAGTAGGAATATTATACAGGATTCCGGCAGGGATGTCAAGGGTAGGGAAAAACGGGAAAAATATTGTGTAATAAATAGTTATTGTGTAAAATGCACGGAATTCTATTGAAAAGTCCGATATTCTGTGTTATAATGAGATACTCCTGAATGAACGAAAAATCAACGAAAGGAATCTTTATATGAAAAAACGTATTTTTGCCATACTGCTGGCGGCAATGCTGGCCGCGCCGATGCTCTTCTCCTGTGCGGGGGACACTGCGGAAGAAACCGCGGCAGAAAACAGTGCAGGCGGAGAAAATGCTGCAGTGGAAGCCGAGACCGAACCCAGCTGGCAGTATCCCGACAAGGATTTCGCCGGACAGGACTACCGGATTCTGAATTTCGACCAGCTGTGGGATATGTACATCCACATGGACGTAACCGAACAGACCGGGGAAATTCTGAATGACGCCGTGTATAACCGGAACCGGAAGGTGGAAGAAGAACTGAACTGCAAGATCGTGGAAAAAGCCATGACCAACACCGGGAATGTTCTCACAGAGCTGTCCGACCATGCCAAGAATTCCATTATGGCAGGTTCTGACGAATATGAAATCATGCAGCTGGCTGTGAACCAGGACATTTCTCTGGTCACCAGCGGGTATCTCATGGACCTGATGTCCATTGAAGGGTTCCAGCTGCAGGAAACATGGTGGGACCAGGACATCATCGATGCCACCACCCTTAACGGAAAGCTGTATTTTGCTTCCGGCGCTGCCAACCTGATGGCCTTCGACTCCATGTGGTGTCTGTTCTTCAACGAAAGCATGATGGCGGACTACGATCTGGAAAAGCCCTATGATCTGGTCAGAGAAGGCAAGTGGACCATCGACAAGCTGAGCGAATACTGCGCCGCTGTGGCCAACCTGAACGAAGACGCCAGCTTCACCTGGAACAAGGACGGCTCCTGCGTATGGGGAATTTCCGCCCATGTAAACTGCCCTGAAAAGTTCTATTTTGCCAGCGGTATCCGTGCCACCGAAACCCTGGACGACGGTTCCATCAACTATATCATGGAAAGCGACAAGTTCTACAGCGTCATCGACAAGCTGGCCACCCTGCTGAACGGCAAGACCGGTATGACCCTGTACGCTTCCACCACGGACTTTGACGCAGAAGCCGGCGGGTACGTATATGTATTTACCACACGCCGTTCCATGTTCATGACCGGGGAAATCAAGGCTGCCCAGCTGATGCGTGACATGGAAGACACCTTCGGCATCCTGCCCTATCCCAAGTACGACGAAGCACAGTCTGAATACCAGACCACTCTGGTATCCCAGCTGATGTACCTGACCGTACCCACCACCAACACCAATCTGGATCTGACCGCCACCGTATCCGAAGTGATGGCACACGACAGCTACACATCTGTAATCCCCGTATACTACAGTTCTGTTGTGGAACACAAGGGTCTGCGGAACGAAGATTCCATCGAAATGCTGGAAATCATGAGAGCCAACCGTGACGTGGATATCGCCGTGGTATTCTCCTGGAACAACACCATCCGGGAACAGGTACGTGAAAAGCTGTTCGCCGGTGACAATCAGGTAGCTTCCATCATGGCTTCCCAGAAGTCCGTTGTAGAATCCAACATCCAGAAGTTCGTGGAATTCCTGAACGAATAAAAAATGCCCAATCCTTTTGTCTGGGCGAAAAAAGTCCCGCAGGAATGGATCGCCCGGCTGTATGAAGCGGATGCGGATGTGCCGGATGAAGCGCTGGCGGACAAGGTTGGCTGGGCGCTGACTGCCCGATGCGACAGTATCATTGCAGTGACCATGGGCTTTGAAACGAAAAAACTCCCCTGCCCGAGATGCGGCGAAACCATCCCGCTGGCCGATGGAGCATTCCAGTGCGGGTGTGGATTTGCGGGAACATGGGAGCAGTTTCAGGCGTCCTATAAGAACAGACAACTCTACGGTGCCAACGCCATGCCCGTGTTCCGCCGGTTCGGGAAGGAGTTCCCGAGAGCACAGACCTACCGGGAAAAAATGGCCGCCATCGACACCCTGATCCACAGCTTTCATCTGCTGCATTCGTGGCGGCTGGCGGAATCGGAGGAAACCCAGGAAGTCTGGACACCGGAAACGGATACCGCTTTGCCGCTGGGTCGTTCCACGGCTGTGAACCTGATCGAAGGCTCCCTGACGGACGTGATCCGGTTTCTGGACAGACTGTCGGCAAAGGAAAGCACCGAATGGCGGGATGCCCTGCATCGTTCCAACGGATATAAAATGGAATAGTAAAAAAGGACTGTATACCCGAACCCCAGGCGTACAGTCCTTTTGTCATGCATATCTCTTATTTCTTACTTCTTATCTCTTATTTTGCATACACCGTTTTCCCACCGGCAATGGTTCTGGTCACGTGCAGGGTTTCGTCCAGCAGCACCACGTCTGCGGCATACCCTTCCACCAGTTTCCCACGGTCGTTGCATCCCAGAACCCGGGCGGGAATGGTGCTGGCCATCTTTACGGCTTCATACAGAGGCTGATCTGCCAGCTGTACCATGTTCCGCACCAGTCTGTCCATGGTGGCAACACTGCCTGCGAATGCGGTTCTGTCCGGCAGCTTGGCTACGCCGTCTTCGATGATGGCTTCCTGCCCTCTGGTGAGACTGCCCAGAATGGTGGGGCCTTCCGGCATTCCCGCACCCCGGATGGAGTCGGTCACCAGACAGATCCGGTCGGTACTCTTGCACTTTACGATGAACTTCAAGAGCGCCGGGGGCAGGTGACAGCCGTCTGCGATGATTTCCACGGTGAATCCGTCGAAGAACAGGGCGGCTTCAATGGTTCCGGCGATGCGGTAGGCGTTCTTCCGGTGTACCCCGGGCATGCAGGAATACAGATGGGTGATCAGATTGTATCCGTTGTCCAGAGCGGCGGCGGCGGTATCAAAGTCGGCGTCCGTGTGGCCGATGGAAGGGATCACACCCCGTTCCCGGAGCACACGCCCGAATTCCATCCCGCCGTCCAGCTCGGGAGCCGCACTCCAGCGCACCACATCCGGGCAGGCATCCAGCAGGGATTCGTAGTCTTCTCTGGAAGGATTGCGGATATACTTTTCGTCCTGGGCACCCTTCTGGCTTACGGCAAAATACGGCCCTTCCAGGTGGAGCCCCAGAAAAGCACAGTCGGGCCCGGCGGCTTTGGCATCCCGGTATACCTGACATACGGTGCGGGTTTCGTCCGGGTCTCCGGAGAGGGTGGTGGGACACATGGCGGTGGTGCCGTGTCTGGCGTGCATGGCGGCTGCACCCAGAAATGCTTCTCTGGTGCCGTCCATGAAGTCGTGACCGCCGCCGCCGTGGGTGTGCAGGTCAATGAACCCGGGGGAGACATACTGCCCGGTGACATCGGCCACTTCCCAGTCGGACTCTGCGGGCAGATCGGCAGTTTTTGCAATGGCGTAAATCTTTCCGTCAGCGACGGCAACATCCAACCCTTCGGCGATTCTGTCACCCAGAATTACTTTTCCGCCCCGGAGCAGAATTTTTTCGTTTTTCATAAGGATACCTCAAAAGGACAAACGGGTATGACGTCTCCCGGAAAGAGAGAGGATACCCGTCGTCGGTCTGTTTTTATCGGATGGGACGTACGGCCTGTTCGGTGCCGGTGGAGTAGGAGAGATAGATGGCGTGCAGCAGTGCTACGGGAGCGGCCAGCAGGTCATAGGGTTCTTCCATGGTACCGTTTCGGAGCATATTGCAGAATTCGTCCAGCTCGGCTTCGTACAGGGCGGTGATGTTTTCGCAGGTGGTGTACCGGGTGGCCTTTTCGGCATGCACGGTAACGCTGTAGGTGTAGTTGGCGTAGTGCAGGGTCACTTCAAAATCCGCATACCGGCAAAGTACGGTCACGGCCTTTTCCCGGGCGATGGCGTACACGGAAGCGGGCAGACCGAACATGGTCACCAGCATCTGGGCCAGATGGCCGGCATAGAAGTAGAAGTTGCCGTAGGGGTTGGTCATGTTGATGGGAGCGGACAGGGAGGCGGAGAGTACCTTCCCGATGTTCCCGGAGGCCAGTTCTGCCTTGAGGGCGGCCATTTCCGGCGCAAATTTCAGACAGGAGCCGCCGCAGAGAAGCGTACCGGCTTTTTCGGCTTCGGTGATCATTTCGGCAGCGTTGTGGGGCATGATGCAGAAGGGCTTGTCGATGAACATGGGCACGCCCGCCTTGATGTAGGGCATGGAATATTCATAGTGGTTGTCCCCGTGCCGGGCGGTGTTGATGACCCCGTCAACTTTGTCCAGGAAGAAGGAGGAAGTGTCCACAGCCATGGGAGCCAGTCCGTCGTCCACCATCTTGCGGGCAGCGGCGCCGTCATAGCTGTATACGCCCACGATTTCGATGTCCCCGTATTTTTCGGGATTGTTCTTAATCAGGTTTGCAAAAGCGGGAGCATGGGAGTTCTCCACGCCGATCAGTGCAATTCTTTTCATGATAGTATATTCCTTTATCACTTATCGTTTCAGATACTCGTCCATCCGCAGATTCACCGCATCCTCCTGCATAAAGGCGTTCTCCGGCAGGGCAGACAGCTCTCTTTTCAGCCCGTCGTATACGGTGGTCAGCTCCGACTGCTGCATGCCGGTGACGGTGAGGATCTTCCGGTTGTCGATGATCCGGTCGAAAAGGCGGTCGTAATCCAGCTGCCAGCGGGACCAGCGTGCACCGGGCGCTTCGTTTGGCTGGACGATGGAAAGATAGTCGTCCTTGGGTACGGTGATGTACTGCAGACCGATCAGTTCCTTATAGTATTCCGCAATGGTGCGCCAGGGATTGTGTTCGGCGGTGGCAACGGTGAAGATTTCCGTATACGCCGCCGGGTTGAACAGCAGTCTGGCGATCATCCGTGCCACATCCCCTGCCCAGGACATGGTTGCCGCAACGTCCATGGCTTCTTCCGGCAGTACCAGCGTCTTGCCTGTCCGGGCCCGGTGTACCACCAGATTGGCCTCTGCCGTCACCAGCTGGAACCGGCGTTTGGAAAAGGTGATGGCGGGACGGATGGCAGTCCAGTTGGTCTTCCCGGAGGCACGCAGGGTGTCTTCCCCACGGGCCTTGTGGAGGGAATAGTCGTCGGTGGCCAGAAATTCCGCATCATCAGAGGCATCCACCAGCCGGGGAGACGTTTCCTTGATGGGATGTTCCTTATTGTCGTAGATCCGGTAGGAGGACAGGTAGATGTAGTGGTCGGTGTTGTCCAGAAACAGCATATGCTTCCGGCGGAATTCCTCGGTACCGTAGATCATGAAGTCCACCACGCCGTGATATTCGTTTTTTAAGAGTTCGGTAAGGTAAGCGGGATCCTTGGCATTTTTCGTCTGGATATACCGCAGTCCGGGATCGGCGGATTCTATGGCGTCAAGCGATACCACATCCACCGCATATCCCATGGTCCGCAGTTCCGGCACCAGATACACGCCCATGGCCCCGGTTCCGCCCAGTACAAGGATTTTCTTCTGTACAGACATACGTGCAGCTCCTTTCGTTACCCGGGAGGTTTATCCTGTATTTCTGCTTTTCCTTAATACTTCTGTTCCAGGGGATTCTGTGCGTGGATCAGTTCGTTCACCCGGATCTGGCGGCGCACCTGTTCTGCAGTGATTTCCAGTTCGGCACCGTTTACCAGATGGTTGTAGATCATGGTGTAGTACAGGTGTACGGCGGAGGTGAAGGGGTCGCCGGAGAGCTCGATGGTTTCCTTATGCCAGCCGAGGGTTTCGCCGCAGTACATGGGGTAGCCAGTTTCGGGATGCATCAGAGGGGTCAGCTGCAGTTCGGGCAGAGCCTTTTCTTCGGGATCGAACCACTGCCATTCCACGGACTTGTGTCCTGCCCGGAGAGAACCGTTCTTGGCATAGATGTTGTACAGCCAGCCGCCGTTTGCGTAGGCGTCCTGCTTGGACAGTTCGATGTCGAACAGGGGCTTGCCGGGGGCGGTGAGGATGATCTTGGCATAGTCTTCCGCGTCGCCTGCCACATTGATGCTGCCCAGCTTGGAGAATACATTGGGCATTTCCACATCATAGCCCAGCAGATCCAGTGCCTGGTCCATGGGATGCGGGCCGGTGTTCATGACTTCGCCGCCGTTGAAGCGCAGGGCAGTCTGCCAGTCCCATCTGCGGGAGAAGCCGTTGAACTTAATGGAAACCTGCACAATTTCCCCCAGCTTCCCGGTGGCCAGCAGTTCCTTGATCTTGATGTAGTACGGTGCGTACCGGGACTGCTGGAATGCGGTGACCATCACGCCGTTCTTCTTGGCGGCGGCGATCATTTCGTCCACGTCAGACGCCCGGCGGGCAAAGGGCTTTTCGCACACCACATTGAACCCATGGTTGGCAAGGTCAATGGTGATGGGGGCATGCATATAGCTGAATGTGGAGTTGACAACCAGATCAATCTGATCCTTCATGCCGAACAGCTCGGTATAGTCCGCAAACACAGGGCATCCGAAATCCTTTGCCGCTCTGTTTCTGCGGTCTTCGATGGCATCCACAACAGCAACCACTTCAAAATTGGAATTGGCTTCGGACAGAAAATATGCGCCATGAATATCCCGGCCGCTTCTGCCCTGGCCGATAATGGCTACTCTCAGTTTTTTCATGGTATTCTATCTCCTTATCTGGATTATAACGTCTGTTTCATATCTTTCTGCCGCTGTCGGGATCCACATACATCACGGCATGATCGTGACGGCGCATGATGGTTGCAGGGCAGGCTTCGGTGATTTCTTCATTGCAGGTTCTGTATACCGCTTCGGCCTTGGTGGCGGCGGGAACGGAGCAGAACAGGTGCTTTGCATTGGTCAGAGAGGGGATGGTCAGGGTGAAGGCGTGGGTGGGAACATCGTCAATGGTGGGGAAACAGCCGTCGTGTACCTGCTGCATGCGGCAGACATTGTCCAGTTCGGCCAGCTTTACCGGATAAGGATCGTTGAAGTCCGCCACACCGGGGTCGTTGAAGGCAATGTGTCCGTTTTCACCGATACCCAGACAGACGATGTCCACCGGGTTGTCGGAGAGCAGCTTGCCGTAGCGGGCGCATTCTTCCGCAGGGTCGGCGGCGTCCCCGTGGATATAATGGATGGCCTTGAAGGGCAGCATGGAGAAAACATGCTCCCGGAGGTAGGTGCCGAAGGACTGGGGATGGTCGTTTGCCAGACCGACGTATTCGTCCATGTGGAAGGCGATAACCCGGGACCAGTCGATGCCCGGTTCTGCGGCCAGAGCGGCCAGGGTTTCGTTCTGGGAGGGAGCGGCGGCGAAAATCATGGAAACGGTTTCCTTTTCAGCCAGCAGCGCCCGCAGGGTTTCGGCACAGTCGGCGGCGGCGATTTTTCCCATTTCCGCACGGCTGTCCGCTTTTTTCACGGTCAGTTTTTCAAAGCAGAAGGTTTGCATAAGGTTCTCCAATCTCTGCAGCGGGCATCCGGTACCGGAATTCCGCCTGTATATTTGTTACCATAATATCACAATCCACCGGAAATTGCAATAGTTTTAACAGGATTGCAGCGGTTTTTCTTCCATAGATTCACCAAAAGACACACCAAAAAAGCCGCAGATTTCTCCACGGCTTTTCAGAATATCCTATTTCAGCCACACGGCCAGTTTTTCTTCGTACCAGGCGTCAGGATGTGTCTTCACCACATAGCAGTGAGGCCCGTTTTCGTCATACCGGAACCGGTTTTCCCCTGTTTCCGCATCCACCGAAGCGTACCCCCGGCGCACTTCGTATCCGGCTTTGTCCATGTCGTTTTCCAGTGCCAGCAGCACCAGCATGGGATCCCAGGAGGACCGGCCGTTTGTACTGCCATGGGCAATGAACGCCATCCGCAGCGGGTCTGTGTCGTCCGGAATATCACCCGGTCTGCCGCTGATGACAGGGGCACCCACTTCCCAGCCCAGAAATACAATGGGGCAGGGGCAGTGTTCCAGCAGGTATGCGGAGGCCTTGCGGGAACGGGGGGCACGGGCGAAGTTGTTTTCTGTTCCCACGCCGTCCTTCTCCCAGTTTCCCGCCATCATCCACAGGCAGGACACCTTTTCGGCCAGATACCGGTACCCGTCCGGGTGGGCGCAAAGGGCTGCCAGTACCTGCGGATAGCCGATCTCCAGAATCTCCACCGGTGTCTGTGCCGCCGTCAGCAGCCGCAGATACAGCGCCAGAGCATCCTCCGCCGATGCGTTGTCGGGCAGACTGTGGGGCAGAGCGGCCAGTTTTTTCTGATAGGGCGGCTTTCCTCCGAAATCGACGGCGTCCGGGTCAATGCCGATGGGAAGGGAGCCGCAGCCTTCGGTGGTCAGAAAAGCGTTCAGGGAGGGGACGGAATATTCCATGCAGCCGTTGCAGACCACCCCGGTCAGCCGCCAGAGTCCGCAGGCATCTGCACGGCAGGCAATCCGCACCGCCGCCACATCATCGCAGTCCGTCCACCAGTCGGTGCCGAGAAGGATGGTGCGGTTCTGTTCCGGTACGGCATATCCCCGGGGGAGCGTATATTGTTTTCTGTTGTTTTTCATATCCATATAAATTTCTGCAGGATGGTTTTTCTGTTCAGTCTGCAAAGGATTCCAGCACCTTGTCGTAGTGTTCTGTCGCCGCTTTTTCCAGAGACGCCACTTTGGAAGCCAGATCGGTGGAACCGGCGGCTGTCAGATCGGCAAACAGGTCGGTGTAGGTACTGTGCTTGTAGGTTCTGGCAAAGCTGATTTCCAATCCGTCCATCAGCAGTTCAAACATCTTCTGGGAGTCTTCGTCCCGCAGCAGCTTGTTGCTTATCACCGTTTCAAATACAGCGGGGTATACGTCATAGCAGCTTTCGATGGCCAGCGCTTCGGTGATCTGTCCGGTGCGTTCCATGTCGGCCGTCACCTTGGGAATGCCCAGAAGCCCTGTGCCGCCGGTTACCGTGGTCTTGTAGGATTCGTCAGAGGCTTCCCATTTGGGGAATACAATCAGACCGTAGTCCTGTTCCATGTCCCGGAAGAACTGGTAGGCGTCGGTCATGAAGCCGGAGTAGAACAGCCCCTGTCCGGCGGCAAACATTTTCGCCAGATCGTTTTCCTTGGAGTAGTCGGTGATGAGCCAGGAGGCGGGGGTGTGGGTCAGGGCCACGATGGATTCCAGAATGGACTGGTTCCGGTCGGACAGCAGGGAGAGGGAGTAGGAACCGTCAGCGGCAAAGGCCAGCGGCTGTACGTCCATCCCCACGGCAAAAGCCACGCCGGAGGTACCGTGGGAGGAGAGAAGGCCGTAGGTGTCCCCGGCGTCCCAGGTGCCGTCCCCGTTTTCGTCCACGGATACCGTTTCCACCATGGAAGCAAAGGTGTCGAAGGTCCATTTGTTTTCGTTGACATAGTCATAAGGTGAGGTAAGCCCATATTCCGTTACCATATCCATGTTGAAGAACAGCACATGGGACAGCATCACGCCGGTGAAGGGAATATAGTTCATCTGCAGGAAGCACTTGCCGTTCTGGGTCAGGGATTCCACCGCCAGCTGGTTCCACCAGTCCCCGGTCATGTCGATGTTGGGAACGTCATAGTAGTTGGCCAGATACCCGTTC
>JAFQGY010000425.1 GCA_017415325.1 Clostridia bacterium | reverse complement strand
TCTATGGAGATTCGCCGTGTGATCTTGCCGAGGAAGGTAGACAGAATGGACGGCTTATGCGGCGGCATGTTATTCCATGCATCAAGCCATGTATCGTTTACGCTTTCTTCGGCATCTTCGCGGTTATAGAGAATGTTGTATGCTATGTAGTGGCAGTAATCGCCGTATTTGTCTGCGGTTTCGCTGATGGCAGACTCTGACCGTTCCCAGTACAGTTCCACGATCCGGTCATCCGGCAGACCAGTCTGCTTTTGATTCGCTCGTCCCAATCTTTGCACCTCCCTCAGCCAATATTGTAAGAGCTCTTCACCTATCATCTCGCAAAAAAAGAGGATTCATTGCATGAAAAGTGAAAATTATTCCTGTAAATCGTCCATTTTCTTTATTTTCCTGATCTGCTCCTGATATAACACCACAGGGATCAGCGAAAGCAGACCGAGGCCTCCGAACACGATAGAAGCAATCGGAGTCTGGAAGAGGAACAGAATCCCCATGAGGAAGAACATCGTAGTATAGGTCAGCCATACATTCCGCCACTTTTTCAGAAAACCGATTCTGTCAGTCGCGGTGGTATGCAGTTCAAAAGGCTTGCCGTCGTTCTCTTTTTCCACGATCAGAAGTTCCTTGTTGTATGTTGTCCAGCTTGTTGTGATCTGACCGCCCGCTTCTGCCCAGGGACGCCAGCGTACCTTGCCGACAGAATAGCTCAGGTTGGCGTTTTTATACCAGACCTTATATCCGCAGCCCTCCAGAAAAGCTTTGTAATCCTCGGCATTTTTCTGTGATTTATCCGCAATGAATTCCACAGCATACTGAACTTTGCCGGGATCACAGCTTTCAAACTCGTAGCTCATCTTTCCCGTCCGGATAAGTTTCCATCCCTCTGACGCCATCCGATTCAGCCATTTTGCCTGTATTTCCGTGGATGCACCGAAAAAGCGGTTGACTTTCTTTTCCATACATTTATCCCCCAATAATTTCTTCAGCAATTTGTGTTACTTCTGTCAGCCGTGCAAGCTCCTGCTCCGCAATCTGTTTGCCGAGATCGGTGATCCGGTATTCTTTCTTACGCACATCCGAATCATCGTAAAGCTCAATCCAGCCTTTTTTGCACAGACTGTCAATAGCTCCATACAGTGAGCCTGCACCGAGCACCAATCTTCCGTTTGTTTTGTCTTCGATAAACTGCATAATGGCGTATCCATGCCTGGGTTCATATAAAGCAAGCAGCACAAAAAAAGTCACTTCCGTCAGTGCACCGCTCTTTGCATTGTCACGCATACTGTCACTCCTGTCTATTACGGTTACTGTAATAATATTATATCACTAAACGTAATAGTTGTCAAGAGGGATGAAAAAAGGCATCACATTTCTGCGACACCTTTCGTTTCATGATATATATTCAGAACATACTCATTCGGATTGTTAATCAGCAGATCCGTTCTCATGGAAATCAATCCCCGTCAAGATACCACCGGAATACCTCAATCATCCGATGCAGGTACACCAGTTCCAGTACCCCGCAGATAATAATCGTAATCATAGAAGTCAACATGGTTATGGGAAACGGCAGAAATACTATCGCCAGAGCCAGAACAGCCCATATTCCAAGATGTACATCCTGTCAAGATTTGCTGTCATACTCCCGATTTTCTTTTGCAGCTCCTGCATCGTTTTTTCTTCGCCGTCACCCATATCCGTGTTTTCTATGGCGGCAAGTACAGCCTGCTCCAGTACATCCGGATGCAGCTGCTCCCTGCCGACTTTCCTCCTCATTATTCAATATCATCCGGCAAGCATACGGCTGAGATACAGATAGAATGACTCCATCAGAAGATCGCTGACTGCTTTTCCCGCATCCTGATACACGCAGCGGACTTTGATCTGTCGGTTCTTCATGCCTCCACCTCCTTTGGAGACAGCATATGCTTTTCCGTGGGAAATTATGGCTCCCTGTCCTTCTGATCTCAAAAAGCGCCACAGCAAACCACCATGACGCTTTCTATACCCGTTATTTCATCAGTTCATCTGTCAGTCTGAGAATCTCCGGTGCAATCCGTTCCCGTTCCTTCCGGATGACATGGTTATACACCGGATATGCAGCAGCAAGAATCCCGATCCCGATAAGTCCGATGATGATTCCGGGAATGAACCACATCCCCTGCCACACCACTGCCAGTGACATACCCAATCCCATAATCAGCGTACCCAGCACCCCGATAACGATGGAAATCACCGTTCCTTTTTCGGTTACACTCCTGTCAAGACGGCGAAGCAGTTCCATTTTATTTTCTTCCGGCGGTGCATATTTCCGGCGGATTCGCTTCAGTTCCTCCTGTTCTTTTGCGGAATAGGTATAATTAAATGTGGAACCATTTTCTCTGTTTCTGTTATCCATACTGCAACCTCAAGTGGTTTGTTCCATTTTTCTGATTTCTTCCGTGCTGCGGACAATGACATATACTGCCATAATGACTACAATCAAAGCAATTCCGCCGCCGGTCAGCATAATCATCAGCCGCTGATATTCCGGTGCCATATCCCCGCCGAACTGCGCAAACATGGCCGTTTCCAGAAACAGCATGGAGACAAGCGCCTGGGCAAATTTGATGATTTTGGAGACGGACATCACGGGACTGCCCAGTTTTCTGTATTTGAACAGGTCGATAACGGCAGAAACCGTGATATAGAAGGTATACATCGCCATGACATAAATCAGTATCCCCCGGTAGGAGAACCCGCGGTCAAAGGTCACCATCATCAGTACCGCACCTGTCAGAATCAGGTTGACAAACATCAGGATGTACGCACACAGGCGGGAACGCTTCAGCTCCCCGAAACGGCTTTGCCCGATGGCGTTGCGGTGCATATAGCGCAGGAGCAGAAACCGCATAACTGCCATGATGGTATAGTACACAGCGAAAATCCCGAACCATGCCGTGCTGTACACCGCAGCGGAGACTGCATTTACAGCCACATACAGCAGGTTGATCCCAAGGGAAATATACAGGGACACATGGGTCCTGAATACCGGGTCGGTCAGATACCGGCTGGCATAACGGTTGTCATACACCTTTCCTCTGATGCTTCTGCAGTATCCGGGGAAGGTCTTCCAACAGGCAAGACAGAGCACGGTCAATGTGTAGAAAGCGAGCACATACACCGCATAGGCAGCAGGGGAAATCTCCCAGCCATATGCAAATACGGCAATCAGGGCTGCTGTACTGCATACCGTCAGCACGAGAATCAGCCACACAGGCAGGAACAGAAGCTTCCGCCAGATATTTTTCTTCATATCATTTCCTCCTGAGCTTCACCGTAAAAGCACTCCCCTTGCCGACGGCACTTTCCACGCTGATCTCACCATGCATGATATCCACAACCCGCTTCACCAGTGCCAGTCCGAGCCCGTTGCCCTGTGTGGAATGGGATATATCGCCCTGATAAAATTTATCGAAAATATGCGCACCGATCTCCGGAGACATACCGCAGCCCGTATCCGATACTTTCACAATCAGGTGATGTTCCGTAGTTTTCAGGCTGACGGAAACCGTACCGCCGGGTTCGGTAAACTTGATGGCGTTGGAGAAAAGATTGTTCCATACATGGGACAAAAGCTCCGCATCCGATGTGATCATCACACCGTCCTCCATGTCGGTTTCGATGGCAATGTTTTTCCGTTCCCATGCTTCTTCAAACTGCAGGAGACATTCACAGATCTGTTCGCTGAGATCGTATTCCGTCAGAGCAGGGTAGATCTGCTGGTTCTCTAGTTTGTTCAGTTTCAGAATGTTTGTGATCAGATTCGCAAGACGGCGGCAGGCATCGGTGATTGCTTTGGCATATTCCAGCCGCTGTTCCTCCGTCAGATCAGGCGCCTGCAGCATAGTCCCGTAATTCTGCATGATGGCCAGCGGTGTTTTCAGCTCATGGGATACATTGGCCACAAAGTCTGTCCGCAGCGTTTCCACACCGGACAGCTCTTCTGCCATTTTGTTGAAACAGTCGCCGATCTGGTTGAACATATCTTCCCCTATGATTCCTCTGGTTTCAGGAACACGGGCAGTAAAGTCTCCTGCGCTCATTTTTTCTGCCGCTTCTATGATCCGGCGGATGGGACGAGTGATGATAAAACGCCTGCGGATACTGTCAATCAGGGTAAATACCGCACTGAAACCCAGGACATTCAGAAAGGTCAGCTTAGCCGCCGCACTGATCTGGTCTTCCGTGAATCGGATTCCTATGGTGTTCTGCAGGATGCTGACAAAGAGCATAATACAGCATGTGATCACAAAAGCAATGATAACAAAGAAAATCAGATAGTGATTCATGGACTGCAGGATACTTTTCATTCCGGAATCCCGTTTCATTTGATGACCACCTTTTAACCAAGAACATGCACCGTCAAGATTTCAAAGGCTTCACAGTCCGCCAGTTTCCCCCTGAGCTTGGTCATGT
>JAFQGY010000034.1 GCA_017415325.1 Clostridia bacterium | reverse complement strand
TCAAGAGGTTTTTCAAACTTTTTTGAAGTTTTTTCGCGGTTCCTTTCGGATTCGCAACCCCGCTTGTCGGCAGCCTGTATATTATATCACACACGCTTCCGTTTGTCAAGGGGTTTTGGGAACTTTTTTTCAAGTTTTTTTGCGGTTCCTTTTCGGTTCCGCTCACTCTCTCGTGGACAGCCTGTATATGATATCACAGCCAGTCCGCTTTGTCAAGTGCTTTTTCAAACTTTTTTCAAGTTTTTTCGACTTCAGGTTCGGTTTTCCTCTGTCTCTCAGACAGCCCGATTATTATATCACAACTATTACCACTTGTCAATACCTTTTTGCAATCTTTTTCGGCTTTTTTCCCTATTTCTTACTTCTTATCTCTTACTTCTTACTTCCCTTGATTTTCCCATACGCTCTCGGATACCCCTCCGGCGTCTTCCCCATCTTCTTATAGAGCACCAGCGCCCGCCCGTCCCCGCAGGGCAGCGTATATTCCACCACTTCCGGCTCCCCGAGGCCCAGTACCATGGCAATCTTCTCCGCCCCGGCAAGCTCCTCCTCCACCCGGCTCCCCTTCAGCGCAGCCACATATCCCCCCACAGCCACAAAAGGCGCCGTAAGCTCCACCAGAATCCGCAGATCCGCCACAGCCCGGGCCGTTGCAATCCCGAAGGACTCTCTCAGCCTCCCCAGTGCCAGCTCTTCCGCCCGCCCCGCTTCGGAGGCAATGTGCCCGATCCCGGCAGCCTGCGCCGTTTCCGCAATATGCCGAACCTTTTTCGCCGTGGAATCCACCGCCAGAATCCGGGTACTGTCAGAAGGCATCACCGCCGCAAAAGGCAGAGACGGAAACCCGGCCCCCGCCCCGATGTCGATCAGCCGCAGCATCCCCCCGTCAGCAGAACGCAGTTCTCCCGTCAGAATCCCCTTGTCCGCCAGAATCCCCAGCGGCAGCAGAGAATCCACAATATGCTTATCCACCACCGCCTCCGGTTCCACAATGGCCGTCAGATTGTATTTCCGGTTGTTCTCCACCAGCATTTCACAGATGGTGTGCAGCCGGTGCATCGCATCCTCCGTCCGGCAAACCTCCGGCAGCAGATGGGAATGCGTATTATATAATGTTGCAAACTGATCGAACGTCATATTCAAGTAAGAAGTAAGAGATAAGAGATAAGAAATACCCGGCACTTCCTATCCTTCCCTCTCACTTCCATCCTCCGTTACTTCTGATTTCTTACTTCTTATCTCTTACTTATCTTTTGCTTTTCAGCCAGATCATCAGTACCGTAATGTCCGCCGGATTCACCCCGGAGATCCGCTGTGCCTGCCCGATAGACGCCGGGCGAACCCTGTCCAGCTTCTGCGCCGCCTCCAGCCGCAGACCCCGGATGGATTTGTAGTCAATATCCTCCGGAAGCAGCGTAGTTTCCGCCTTTGTCTGTCTGGCCGCGTCGTCCATCTGGTGTTTGATGTACCCTTCGTACTTGATCTCCGTCCAGACCTTGTCCCGCAGTTCTCTGGTCAGCGCCGGTCTTGCGGGGTCCCAGGGAGCAGTGCACTCGTAGTCCATCTGGGGCCGCTTGATAATCTCTGCCAGAGTCGCCCCGTCCTTCAGCGGCGTGGTGCCCCGTTCTTCCAGCAGCACATTGATCCCGGAGGACGGGCCGATGTTCACATGACTCAGCCGCTCCACTTCCTCCGCCACAATCCGCATCCGTTCCTTCGCCGTCAGGTACCGTTCCTCCGATACCAGACCGCACCGGTACCCTTCGTCGATGAGCCGGTCTTCCGCATTGTCCTGCCGGAGAAGAATCCGGTATTCGCTGCGTCCTGTCATGATCCGGTAAGGCTCGTTTGTCCCCTTGGTCACCAGATCATCGATCAGCGTACCGATATAGGAAGAATGTCTCGTGAGAATCATGGGTTCCATCCCCCGGAGCCGGAGAGATGCGTTGATCCCCGCCACCAGCCCCTGCGCCGCCGCTTCTTCATACCCGGATGTCCCGTTGAACTGCCCTGCCCCGTAGAGATTCCGGATCTTCTTCACTTCCAGCGTGGCCTGCAATTCCAGCGGATCAATGCAGTCGTACTCAATGGCATAGGCATACCGCATAATCTCTGCATGCTCGAACCCCACAAGGGAGTGAAGCATCTGCACCTGCACATCGGCAGGCAGAGAGGAGGAGAACCCCTGCAGATAAATCTCGTCCGTGTCCAGCCCCATGGGTTCCACAAACAGCTGATGCCGTTCTTTGTCCGCAAAGCGCATCACCTTGTCTTCAATGGAAGGACAGTACCGTGGCCCGGTGCCGTGGATCTTCCCGGAGTACAGAGGGGAACGATGGATGTTCTCATGAATGATCCGGTGGGTGTCCGCGTTGGTGTATACCACATGACAGGGAATCTGGCGCATCCCGTTCAGGGCATCCCCGTCGGTGCGGGCAGAAAAGGGCGTGATGTACTCTTCCCCTTCCTGCACCTCCAGCCTGTCAAAATCAATGCTTCTCCGGTGGATTCTGGGAGGTGTCCCCGTCTTGAACCGCATCAGGTTCAGCCCAAGAGAGCGCAGCGATTCCGTCAGTCCTTCCGCAGGCAGAGAGTTGTCCGGCCCGCTCCGGCGCATCACATCCCCCACATGGGTCGTCCCGCCCAGATAGGTACCGGTGGAGAGAATCACCGCCCGGCAGGAAAAGTCCCCGCAGGGAGCCGCCGTCACGCCGCAGACCTCCGTCCCGTACTCCCCTTCCCGGACATGCACGGCGGTCACTTCCCCCTGGATGAGCCGCAGCCCCGGGGTATTTTCCAGCACCTGCTTCATGAGAGAGGTATACAGCCGCCGGTCAGCCTGCACCCGCTTGGAACGCACGGCCGCACCCTTGCTGGTGTTCAGCGTCCTGCTCTGGATGGTTGCCTTGTCCGCAATATACCCCATCTCGCCCCCCAGCGCATCAATCTCAAACACCAGATGCCCCTTCCCTGTTCCCCCGATAGAGGGATTGCAGGGCATGTTGGCCACCTGATCCAGCGAAAGGGAAAACAGCGCCGTGGTCAGTCCCGTACGTGCCGCCGCCAGAGCCGCCTCGACCCCCGCATGCCCCGCACCGACCACGACCACATCAAAATCATAGGTTTCGTTTGTATTCATATAAACATGCATCCTGTGTAAAAATCAGATAAGTATTCATTTTATTATACCACAGGCAAAAGGAGGCTGCAAGATGGACAGACCAAAAATTTTCTCCCCCCGCAGAGATTCTTTCCCCTCCGTTCTCCGTTCCGGTCAGTTTCCATCCCGGATACTTGACAATCCTGCCGGTGAAACGGTATAATATATATTGGAAATATATTGAACAATCAAACGGAAAGGAACCAAACTGCCATGAAAAAGCGCATCCTTGCCCTCCTTCTGGCTGCCCTGCTCACCGGCTCCCTGCTCTCCTGCGGGGATTCTGCCGCCGAAACGGAAGCCGCCGCAGACACCGCAGCCGAAACCGCAGCAGAAACCATCGACCCCAACGACCGTTCCCTGATCCCCGACTCCCTCCCGGACGATCTGGATTTCGGCGGCCGTATCTACACCTCCTACGTTCCCAATAACTCCGAACAGATCAAATACTACTCCGGCAGTGAAGAGCTGGCCGGCGAAGTGGTAAACGAAGCGGTACTGAGCCGGAATCTGGCCGTGGAAGAACGGCTGAACATCTCCCTGACCCACGTGGAACAGAACGACGTGGACACCACCAACTACAAGCAGAAGGTAAGCGCCCTGATGATGGCCGGGGACACCACCTATGATACCTACATGGGCTACCAGTGGCAGCTGACCCAGATGCTCACCACCGGCGGTTTCGTAAACCTGTACGACCTGGAATATCTGGACTTTGACCAGCCCTGGTGGTGGAACAACTACATGGACGAGCTGACCCTGAACGAAGATGTACGCATTTTCGCCGTAGGGGATTACATCATCCATGCCCTGATGAACACCAGAGCCCTGTTCTACAACAAAGACCTGTACGCCAAGTTCTACGAAGACGGCGAAGGCCTGTACAACACCGTCCTCGAAGGCAACTGGACCCTGGATGCCATGGCTGAACTGTCCGAAAGCGTATATGCCGACACCAACGGGAACGGCGAAATGGACGTTGCCGACCAGCTGGGGTATGTAACCTACCTGACCTTCTCCTCCGTGGACGCCTTTGTTTACGCCACCGATATCGAGTTCGCCGGCCGGACAGACGACGGACATGTACAGCTGAACATGGAGCAGGAAGACGCCATCACGCTCACCGAAAAACTGGTGGACTTCTTCTACCAGCCCGGCAGCATGCATCAGGTGGAAAGCAACATCAACACCTTCCTGGAAGGCAACACCCTGTTCCTGGGCAACGCAACCCTGAACGGCGCCTACTCTCTCCGGGAAATGGAAAGCGACTTCGGCATGCTCCCCTATCCCAAGCTGGATGCGGAACAGGAAAACTACCGTGCACTGGTGCATGACGGTACGCTCATTCTGTCCGTCAACGGCGCTTCCCAGAATCTGGACATCCTGGGTGCCGTACTGGAAGCCATGTGTGCCGAAACCTACCGGACTCTGACCCCCGCATGGTACGAAACTGCGCTGAAGATCAAGTACACCCGTGACAACCTGTCCGCCCAGATGATCGACCTGATCCACGACAGCATCACCACCAACTTCATTTTCGCCTACAACTATGCCATCAACGACATCGGCATGGTATACCGTTCTCTGGTAACTGCCAACAGCAAGGACTACGTTTCCACGGTGAAGTCCAAGGAAAAGAGTGCACAGGCCAGCCTGGACGCTCTGTACGAGCTGTTCACCACTGCCACAGAGTGATTTCTTTGCTTTTTTCAGGGGACAATGTTTTTCTCCTGCGTTGAGGACAATATTTTCTCTGCTGGTTTACACCGCAGGGTTCTTCCGGGGCTTTTTTCCCGGGGGGACTCTGCGGTGTTTTTTGGTTTTGGTTTTGGATTTTATTTTGCTCTGCTTACAGCGGGGTGGTTTTCTCGAAGACCTTTGAGGGGGATTTCTTTTTCTTCTGCCTACAGCGGGTTTGTTTACTCGAAGACCTTCGAGGGAGATTTTCTTTTACTTCTGCTTACAGCGGTTTTGTTGGTACAATGACCATCGTAGGGGTGTCCTTCCGGACGGGACTCAGAGGACAAGGGAGGGGGGAGATTGACTTCAGGTGCCAGTCATCCCCCCTCCCCTGCCCTCCGAGTCCTC
>JAFQGY010000424.1 GCA_017415325.1 Clostridia bacterium | reverse complement strand
GCCTTCGATGTGCAGGGCGCGGAGGTCTTCCATCCAGAGCCCGTTTGTACCCTGTACTCTGCCGCCCCGGGAGTAGGGTCTGGGAGAGCTGGTATCGTGGGTCAGGACAATGGTTTCACCGTTTGCACAGCGGATGGAGGTTGTGATAATGTCGCCCAGCTTGAAGTCAGCATCTGCCAGCGGATGATCAGGACCGCACTTGTCGTTGATGTACTTCTTCAGCCCGCGGGACTTGGTAGCCATGGCGTTCAGGCTCAGGAGACGGTTGCCCCGGTTGATGTCCAGATAGGTCATGATGGGGCCCAGTTCGTGGGTGGGATACAGTTCGGCGTTCCGGTGGAGGTAATGCCATGCCCGTTCGTGGTCCCGCTTCATGGAGTCGGCAACAGCACGGAGGTCATGTTCGTACCCGCCCTGACAGTGGAGCAGTTCCCCGAACAGCCCCTTCTTGATCATGTTCAGCACGGTCATTTCTTCCCGGCCGTAACAGCAGTTTTCCATCAGCATGCAGGGTACACCCGTTTCTTCATAGGTGCGCACCAGATCCCAGCACTGCTGGATGGACTGTGCAGGCCCTACTTCAAAGGCAGCATACTTACCGGCCTTCATGGTAGCAATGGCAATCTTCACATGGTCGTTCCAGTAGGTGGTGATCATCACAGCTTCGGAACCATCATCTCTGCCGATCACATCATGCCAGTCCACGGAACCGAATACTTCATGGCCGTACTTTTCCGCACACATGGCCCGGCCCTTTTCCATCCGGTCTTCGTGCTTGTCACAGACGGCGGTGATTTCCACGTCTTCCATTTTCAGAAGCTCACTCAGCCACCAGGTTCCGCGGCCGCCCAGCCCGATGATGCTCATTTTGATTGTTTTCATAGGATGTCCTCCCTTGATGCATGATTCTTCCGGAGAAGAACTTGATTGGATTTTTATAGTGCTATTATAACAGAAAAGAAAATCGCTGTCAACGGATTTTAGGGATTCTGTCAGATTCCGTTGACACATCCGACGGGATTTGCTATAATAGAAAAAACAAACGCAATAAGTGAGGTATCCATATGAAAACATTTCACAATCCTGTATCTCCTTTCGACGCACCGGATCCGTTTATGACATGGGATTCCGTCACCGGATATTACTACGCCCTGTTTACCCGCGGCAGCCGTCTGGAACTGTTCCGCAGCCGTCATGCAGGCGGTATCGTGAAGGATGGGGATTCCAAAGTGATCTATACACCCGACGGAGAAAAAGACGGTATCTGGGGGGACATCTGGGCGCCGGAAATGCATAAGGGCACCAACGGAAAATGGTATATCTATACCAGCGGCCGGTATCAGAAGGAACCTTCGGCAAAGCGGCTGTTCATCATGGAAGCCCTGTCGGAGGATCCCTTCGGCGACTGGCAGTTCAAATGCAAGCCTACCCCGGATGTGTTCTCCATTGACCCTACCGTGTTCACCCATACGGACGGGAAACAGTATATATGTTACTCTCGGGTAGATGGCGGACAGCTGCTGGAGATCCGGGAAATGGTGAATCCCTGGACCTTCGGGGAAAAGGCTGCCGTGATTGCCCGTGCCGAATACGACTGGGAGCTGGTGCCGCCCTATACCGGAACAAGAGCCATCAACGAAGGGGCGTTCTTCGTGAAGCATGACGACAGACTGTTCATCATCTATTCCGGCAACGGATGCTGGTCGGATCACTACTGTCTGGGAGTGCTGGAATACATGGGCGGGGATCTGTGCGAATCCTCTTCCTGGAAAAAGTATGACACACCCCTGTTCACCCATGGAAACGGTGTATACGGCCCCGGGCATGCGTCCTTCTTTACCTCTCCCGACGGAACGGAACTGTGGTGTGCCTATCACGGCATGAAGGAGCACAACGAAACCGTTACACCTGCCGCCCGGTATTTCCATATTCAGAAAGTGGATTTTGACGAAACCGGATACCCGGTGATGGGCATTCCCGTGGGCAGTGAACCGGAGCTGACGCCCCCTGCCGGTGAAATGGAATAAGCATTCAAAAAACTCCTTTGCCTCAAAAAAAGCATCGGAGTTTTTGTTGTTTCAGATTATTTATGGTACCGTGCCCAGAGTCTGTCCAGACCGTAGAACAGATATCCGAGGGCCAGAAACGCCAGCAGCAGAATGACGATCCAGCCGAAAAAGCCGTTCCAGCCAAGCTCTGCCACGTTCAGAAAGAAGTATGGATAGACCACAGCACCCGGATTTCCGGCGGCAAAGGGGGCACGGATCAGAATGAAGATTACATATGCAAACGGCATTATCATGCACAGCAGGGGATGATACCACCGCATAGTTCCGTGCTCATAAAACAGGATCCAGTGTACAAAGAACAGCAGAGGCAGAATGCAGTGCAGCAGGACGTTGGACAGGGAAGTGAAGTATTCCAGCGGCGACTGGTCGGCCAGCAGGATGTTATACACCAGAAAGGTCACCAGAATCAGGATCACCGAAAGGAATGTGAAGGTGGGAGCCGTGGTGCAAAACCTCTTTTCTCCCCGTTCTGCCTTTTTGCAGGTGTCAAGCAGAGCGGCAAACATCACACCGGCACAGATATAGTTGCTCTGGTTGGTGTAGTACACAAAGAATTCTTCATTGAAGCTGGCATTAAAGAAACCGAGACTGCACAGGATGCCCAGAAAGGCCAGCACTGTGTAGACCGTCTGAAAAACAAGCTGCGGTGTTCTTTTTTGTATCATAGGTTTTTCTCCTGAATGACCGGTTTCTGTTCCATGGTTACGCTTCTTCCAGGCTGTGTTTCAGCACCCACCCGGCCACAACATCGCTGTTTGCCCCATAGGCCTGCAGTGCCACAGCCCGGTGTGCTTCCGGAATCACCATCAGTCTCTGGCCGCACATGCCGCCCTTGGCAAAGCACTGATGGGTTTCGTTCCATTCAAAGGCATACTCTCTTTCCAGCGCCATCCGCACCCATTCTTCCGAAAGGATCCGTTTGCCAAGGTAGGTACCGCCTTCCAGATATACCTGTCCCAGCTTGACCATATCGGCGGAGGAGATGTACAGACCGGTTGCGCCCATGGGGTATCCCATCGGACAGCGGCTCCATGCCATTTCCTGGAATCCCAGGGGATAGAACAGCTCTTTCCACAGGAAGGTATCCATGGGAAGGCCGCATTTGGCTGTGACCACCCGGGACAGCAGATAGAACGCCCCGTCGGAATACTTGTAATCTGTGCCGGGATCGTATACCAGCGGATAGGTCAGCATGTAGTGCAGATAATCCCATCCGAAGGTGGAGGCGGGATTGACGTCAATGTCCAGAAACCCGACAGGCAGCCCCAGTCTGTGGGTCAGGGCCATATCCACGGTGACGTCGTGCCAGCGGGGATCCATACCGCTCTCCGGCAGAAAATCGGCGAGAATGTCACAGACCTTTTCTTCCGGCGTGACAAGTCCTCTGTCATACAGCAGACCGATGGCGGTCATGGTAAAGGATTTGGCTACGGAGTAGGTATTCTGACAGGGATTTTCCTCCCGGCAGTGGATGGTTTCAATCTCTCCCCCGTCCTTGATCTGGGAGATGCGGATGATCTCAAAAGGCTGGGTTTTGATAAAATCTACACAGTTCTGTAAAAACCGGCTCATAGGGTACCTCCGATGGGTGTGATTGTATGTTGGTATAATGATACACCATATCGGATGAAAAATCAAGAAAATTGTGGAAAATTTATAGACTTTCCCGCAGATTTATGGTATGATAAAAGAAAAAACGGATCGGAGAACCGATATGACAGGACGCGAGAACTATATCTCCATCGCCCGGCGGACAGGATATGACTATATGCCGGTGAACTTCAATATGTGTCCCAGCCTCCGGGAGAAATACGAAGCCTATATACGGGAGCATGATCTGCCGCTGCCGGTGAGGGAAGGGTATATCCCGGATCTGCCGGCGGACTGTGCGGACAGAGATACATTTCTGAAAACATACTATAAAGATAAAAACTTCCGTCCCGGTACCCATATCGACGGCTGGGGTGTGGCCCATGAACCCGGTTCCGCGGCAGCGTTCCACATGACCTATATGCATCATCCCATGGACGGTTTCGATTCTGTGGAACAGATTCTTGCATACCCCATGCCGGAATACCGGGAAGAGGGGCTGGCAGAGCAGATCCGGCAGGCGAAGGCGCTTCACGATGCTGACCGGGCAGTGATCGGGCAGATGCAGTGTACCATCTGGGAAACGGCATGGTATATGCGGGGCATGGAAAACCTGCTTTGTGACATGATGAGCGAGGATCCCATGGCGGAAGTGCTGCTGGACAGAGTCACGGACATTGCCGTCAGACGGGCGGTCAGCTATACAAAAGCCGGTGCGGACGGGATCTTTCTGGGAGACGACATCGGGATGCAGCACACCATCATGATGGGCGAGGAGCTGTACGGGAAGTGGCTGAAACCCCGGCTGAAGCGGGTGATCGCTGCTGCCAAAGCCGTGAATCCAGAGGTAATCATCTTCTACCATTCCTGCGGCCATGTGACGGAGCTGATTCCCCAGCTGATTGAAGCGGGTGTGGAAGTGCTGAATCCCGTACAGCCGGAATGTATGGATTTCAGGCGGATTCATGCCGAATACGGCGACCGGCTGTCCTTCCACGGCACCATCGGTACCCAGAGCACCATGCCCTTCGGAACCCCGGAGGAGGTACGGCGGAAGGTCTTTGAAAATCTGGATATTGCAGGCAGAAACGGCGGGCTGTATGTCTGTCCCACCCACATGCTGGAGCCGGAAGTGCCGGTGGAAAATGTGGTGGCGTACATTCAGGCCTGCGTGGACTACTGCAGCAGATAAGAAATCAGAAATCAGAAGTAAGAAATACAGGTGTATATTTTTATGGTTTGATTTTCCATGAACAATCGGAGGGTATTATGATTGACAGAAACGATCTCTGGCTATGGGGACAGGATGCAGGTTCCCATCATGCCACACTGAACAACTGCTGGAAGCTGCCGGGGGAAAACAGAATGGGGCCTGTGGAAGGTTCCGCCTATCTGGGGGTACCCAATATCTGCCGGGTCGCCATGGGGAATCTGCCGGAGCCTCCATTTTTTGACGAGGCGGAAAAGCTGAAGGAGATCCCGAAGGTGGTCTGGTCGGTCATCGGAGACGGTGGCTCGGGGC
Source organism: Clostridia bacterium (assembly GCA_017415325.1). Lineage (GTDB taxonomy): Bacteria > Bacillota > Clostridia > Oscillospirales > CAG-272 > UMGS1696. Next base: position 4,160 of record JAFQGY010000424.1, on the reverse strand, counting down.
GTACGGACGGCGGGAATACCGACCTGCAGGCTGTGCTGGATGTGGCGAAGGTCTATCCCAATATCACAGGCGGCATCATGGACGACTTTTTCAGCGATGCCAGAATGGCAGTTTACACAGCGGACGTGATCCGGGACATTGCGGGGGCACTGCATACACAGAATCTGGATCTGTGGACGGTGCTGTATACCCATGAGCTGCACAAGCCCATTGCGGAACACCTGCGGCACTGTGATGTGATCACCTTCTGGACATGGCATGGTGAGGATCTGATACATCTGGAAGAAAACATGAGCCGGCTGGAAAGTGTCCTTGCCGAACCCAGACCCATTTATCAGGGGGTGTATTTCTGGGACTACGGAGCCAGCCGTCCCATGCCCATGGAGCTGATGAAGCACCAGCTGGAAGTCGGGTACCGTCTGTATGAAGCAGGGAAAACCCGTGGGATGGTATTCTGCTCCAATACCATTGCGGATATCGGACTGGAGACGGTGGAATACACCAGACAGTGGCTGAACGACCATTGCAAATAATACCGGTTCTGTCGGAAGGCAGGATCAGCCGGAAATATGCGGGCATCTCTCTGGAATACGGGGGGATGCTTTTTTTCGGGCAATATCTGGCGGAAGAAAAAACGGCATGGAAAAACACCCTGCATTTCTGCAGAGCGTTTCCGTGTGGTGCGTCAGATGAATTCTTCGATTCTGTTGTGGTCCCAGGTCTTGCCCAGAATCTTTGCGCTTTTTACCAGCATGTCTGTCTTTGCATATCCTGCGGTGCCGGGCATACCGGGGCATACCGGATAGATCCCCAGTACGGCAAAGATGTACCAGGCAGAGGTGGTGCCGTTGTCTTCGTCTCCGGGATACCCGGTGGGGGTGGCGTGGAACACTTCTGTCAGCGCCTTTACCCACTTGCTGGACTTGGCTTCGTCTCCCAGCAGAGAGAACAGGAAGGGGAAGTGGAAGGAGGGCTGGTTGGAGATGGCGCACTGACCGAAATCCAGAGCGGCAAGTTCCGTCATTTCGTGGATTTCAAAGCCATACCCATCCACGGTATATTCCGGCTTGGTGGCAAACAGTTCGTCCAGCTTGGCTGTCAGCTTGTCTGTACCGCCGTACAGTTCCGCAAGCCCCTGAATGTCGTGGGGAACCGCAAAGGTGGACTGCCATGCACAGCCTTCCGTGTATTCGCCGCCCCAGCGCAGGGGATCAAAGTCGGGCGCCATATTGCCTTCTTCGTCCCGGCCCCGCATAAATCCGGTTTCCCTGTCAAACAGATTGGCGTAGTTTTTGCTTCTTCTGTCGTATTCGGCAATGAAATCCCTGTCATACCCCAGCACTTCCGCAACCCGGGCAATGCAGTAGTCCCCGTAGGCGGCATCCAGCGTCAGGTTGACGGATTCGTGTACCTTGTCCCGGGGCATGTATCCCAGTCTGCAGTAGTCTTCCGCGCCGTTTCTGCCGTATCTGGCTTCCGGACCGTTGTGGTTGGCGTGGTGGATCATGCCGTTCAGGGCATCCTGCCACAGTTCCTTTGTACCGATCCCCTTGACAGCGGCATCTGCGATCACAGCGTCGATGAGGGTGGAGGGCATACATCCCACTTCCCCGAAGGAAGGCCATCTGGGAAGCCAGCCGCCCTCTCTGTAGTCCGCCACATACCCGTCCAGAATTTCCGCATATTCGTCTCTGGCGATCATGGCGTACAGCGGGTATACCGTCCGGTAGGTATCCCAGAAACCGTTGTCGGTGTAGCGCACGCCGTCATGCTTCTTCCCGGTGAAGGGAGAATAGTGGACGTTCTTTCCGGTTTCCATGTCGTGTTCATAGGCCTTGTGGGGGAAGAGTACGGCACGGTACAGGCAGGAATAGAAGGTCTTCATCTGGTCTTCGTCTGCCGCTTCGATTTCGATCCGGTGCAGGAGCTCTTCCCAGCGGTCTTCGGCTGCCTTCTGTACATCCGCAAAGGACTTGCCCTCCATGTCTTCCTTCAGGTTGTATACCGCCTGTGCTTCGGACAGATAGGAGGTACCCAGTTTTGCTGTGATGTCGGCATTTTTCAGCATCAGATGGAATCCTTTGCCCAGACTGCCGCAGTCGAAGGCATGGGACGCTTCGGCATCAATGTCGGTGGGATCGAACTGTACGGCGATGTACATCCTGAAATCCACCGGCTTATCCTGGGAATGGCCGTTTGTCCAGCCGGAGAGCAGCCCGGTTTCGGCATCGTACCGCCAGTCATTTTCTCCCTTGAGAGGGTAGAAGGTCAGGCCGATATTTTTCAGCATGTCGTAATGCAGGGTGAACATGCCGCCACGTTCGGTGGGGGTCAGGGAGAAGGTACATCTCTGGCGCAGGAACCGCACAGACAGCAGATCGGGACGGAATGTGGTTTCTTCCGGACGGTAGCCGGACCATGCGCCGCCGTAATTTTCGTACAGGGCATGGGTGCCTGCCTGGGGTGTCATCAGGAATGTACCGTAGTCATTGATCCAGGGGCTGGGCTGGTGGGTGAGACGGATGCCTTCCACGGCTCTGGCATCGGCATGGAAGAACCATCCGCCGGCGCCTCCGTCTGTCTGGGGCATAAAGCCGCACATGGCCCAGGGAAGCTGGGTGTAGGGCAGGGTATTGCCGTGGGAGAACCGGTGCACGGATGCGGTACCCATACGGATATTGACATAGGGAATATAGTTCATAGGAGAGATCCTTTCGGTATAGGATTGGTTTGATTTCATTATAGCAGATGTGCCGCCAAAAAGAAAGGTATCCCGGAAAATTTCCGGAAAAAACCTGCCGGAATCCTGTATGTTTCCCCGGCGGACGGAGATACTGTACAGGAAGACCAATCCAAGCGGAGGAAAACGATATGATCGAACAGGATACCATCAAGCTGCTGCGGGAATGCGATGCCGGGATCAAGATGGGGGTGGACTCCATTGAAGATGTGCTGGACTATGCCCGGGATGAAAAACTGAAACAGACGCTGAACCACTGCAAAAGAGAGCATGACAAACTGAAAACGGAAGTACAGGAAGCGCTGGACCGGTTTCATGACGACGGGAAGGATCCGAACCCCATTGCGCAGGGAATGTCCTTTATGAAGACCAACATGAAACTGGTGATGCACGAATCCGACAGCACCATTGCCGGACTGATCACCGATGGGTGCAACATGGGCGTGAAATCCCTGAACCGGTATCTGAACCAGTATGAAGCGGCGGATGAGGCATCGAAGGACATTGCCAAACGGCTGATCCGTCTGGAAGCATGTCTGGCTGAGGATATGCGGGGATACCTCTGAGAAATAAGAGATATGAGATCAGAAAGAAGAAGTACCGTGGATTCGTCCGGGTACTTCTTTTCTGCATAACAAAAGCGCCCCTGCAGGGAGAGACGCTTTCTGTCATGTTTCTTACTTTGCACGGATTCCCACATCGCTCATGTCGATGGGTTCAAATCCGATGGAATATGCCGGAGAATCGGCGGGCAGGGTGAAGTCACCGTTGTGGGGATCCGCAAAGCCGGGGTCGGCGATGACGGCATTTTGGAACAGTCCCTTCGCCTGCACATCCGCCACAGTCAGCTTTTCGCCGGAGCAGTAGATGTCCCCGGACAGGTTCCACATCAGGTTGCTGTCGTCCTGCATGTTCATTCTGTCCGGATGCTGCAGGTAGATGGGCGCACCGTCGGAGAGCAGAATGTTCCGTTCCAGATGGATGGCGGTATGGTCTTCCAGACGGGATACCATTACGATACCGTCATGCCCCAGTGCCAGAATGTTGTTGCGGACGATGTTGTCCTTGCCGTAGTGCTGGTGGAAGGCCTCCGATTTTACATCGTAGGAAATGTTGTTTTCGATCAGAATGTCCGTGGAACCTTCGTCGGTGTACAGGCCCCATGCCTTGTCGGTACGGGAGTATACATTGTGGATCAGATTCCCCCGCAGGACAGTACCCGGCTGCAGCCCCAGGGTGTAGATCCCGCCCATGTCGGAGAGCTTGTACTGGCCGATGTTGTAGATGTGGTTCTTTTCCACCAGAATATTGCCTGTGGCGTGGGGATTGTAGCCCCAGCTCCAGCCTACGGAGATGCCGGAATAGTAGCCGTCGGTGATTTCGTTGTGGGACAGGATGCAGTCATAGGCATATGTCGGCG
>JAFQGY010000423.1 GCA_017415325.1 Clostridia bacterium | reverse complement strand
GCAGGGCGAAAGCAATGTGGTGATGTACAAGAAGGACAAGTTCGATCTGGTGAATCTGGATACCTTCTGGCTGTCCGATACCCCCCACATCCCCGGCACCCGTTTTGCCACCGACCAGTCCAGCTGCCCCAGAATCTGTACCGTAGTAACCCTGCGCTGCAAGGAAGACGGCAAGCTGCTGCGGCACTACAACACCCACCTGGACCATGTAGGCCAGATCGCTCAGGCACAGGGTATCACCATGATCCTGAACCGTATGGCCGCCGACTACCAGACATGGCCCATGCCCGTAGTGCTGACCGGCGACATGAACGTAACGCCCGAAAATGTGGTATACAAGTCCATCGTAAGCTTCAACGGTCTGGGTACCGCACTGGAAGACAAGACTGCGGAAATCCCCTTCACCTTCCACAATTTCGACCCCGAAAAGACCCACATCAAGATCGACTACGTATTTTCCACCATGCCCTGCGACACCGCCAAGTCCGTCATCATCAACGACGCAGACGAAAACGGCGTAACCATGTCCGACCACTACCCGGTTGGCGCAGTGCTGGAAATATAAGAAATCAGAAGTAAGAGATCAGAAATAGTCCCATGCAAAAGGACGGTTGCCAGAGGAAATGTACTCTGCAGACCGTCCTTCATACTTCTTATTTCTTATATCTGATCTCTTATCTCCCCAAGCACTTTTCCCACCGGTTCATGGATGCACAGATCCGCTTCGTCGTCCACAGCGGTTGCGTCCCGGTTGATGAGCACCAGGGCATCCCCGTGGAAATACCGCAGCAGACCGGCGGCAGGGTATACCGTCAGGGAAGTGCCCGCAACCAGCAGGACATCCGCTTCCGTGATGGCCCGGATGGCACCGTTTACTACGGCAGAATCCAGCCCTTCTTCGTACAGCACCACATCCGGTTTGATGATACCGCCGCAGGTGCAGTGGGGTACAGGTTCGTCCGAATCAAAAACTGCCTCAGGACCGTAGAATGTATCGCATTCCACACAGTAGTTCCGGTGGATGGAGCCGTGGAGCTCAAAGACATTTTTAGAACCGGCAGCCTGATGGAGTCCGTCGATGTTCTGGGTCACCACTGCTGCCAGTCTGCCTTCTTTCTCCCACTGCGCAAGGGTCAGGTGCGCTGCATTGGGTTTCGCCCACAGACAGTTCATTTTGTCCCGGTAAAACCGGTAGAAATCTGCGGGATGCCGGACGTACCAGCTGTGGGAAAGCATGGTTTCCGGCGGTACATCGTACTTCTGACTGTACAGACCATCCTTGGAACGGAAGTCCGGAATCCCACTTTCTGTAGAAACACCCGCCCCGCCAAAGAAGACCATCTTCCGGGCAGGGCGCAGGATGTGTATCAGTTTTTCTCTGATTTCGTTTTCCATTTATCTTTTCAGTACAGCGGCGGCGTCCGGGTTTTCCTGTTCCAGACGGGCAAGCAGTGCTGCTTTTTTCTTTCTGGCACGGAGTACGGGAATCACGATCAGGGCGGCCAGACCGGCAATCACCAGCACCAGGCAGATATAGTCCACCACGCCGGAAACATTTTCCCCGAAGATGACAGAAGGACGAACATCCTTTGCCGTGGATTTCCCGCTGATCTGGGTCTGGTCGGTGTAGGCTTCAATGGCAGAACCGCCGGAGGTCAGGGCAATATCTTCCACGGTCAGATTCTTGGAGGAGAATGCGGCACAGGGAGCGGTTACATCCAGATTTACCCCGTCCACGATGAGCATATGGGAGGATTCCACGGCGTTGTTGGCCTTGAAGGAACCGCCCAGCAGGTTGACGATACGTCCGGAAACGGCAGCACCTTCGGCATTGTCAACGGTAATATCCATGGAACCGTCCACGAAGGAGAAGTCGGAGGCGATGGAGTATACACCATAATCCCCGGCGTGGATTTCATAGGTACCGTCCAGCAGACGGATCTTCTGGGTACCGTCCTCGGCATACAGGTACATCCCGATTTCCCCGGCTTCCAGAGTCAGCTTCCCGTCGCCCTTGAATACCACGGTACCGGCACAGGAAAGCGCATACTTGGCGGCCTTGATGTAGTTGTCCCCTTCCAGAACGACGGTGCAGTTCTTGGGCAGGCGCAGACCGTAGTCGGATGTGGTGTCCAGATGGATGCCGTCCAGGGTCAGAATGTCATACCGGTTGGCCCAGGAATACCCGTGACCTTCCATATTCTTGTTGGCCTGAGCGATGTTGACGGTTTCGGTAATGGTGACGCCGCCGGATGCCGCAGATACGGACAGAGCAGCGCAGGGAATGAGCAGTGCAAACGCAAGACAGATGGTCATAAGCCAGCAGATGCGGCGTGTTTTGTTCATGGAGAAAAATCCCTTTCTTCTTGTATTACCGCAGGAAAAATGCGGCAGGGGCAGATCTTCTGCCATTTTGATATATTTTACCACAATCCATGTAAAAATGCAAGTATCTCCCATGCCGGTTTGGAGAATTTCGTATACCGTACGCAGAAAAATCACCGAAACAACACATTCAATATAAGAAGTAAGAAATCAGAGATCAGAAATACAGCGGAGGCGGCATGACAAAAACGGTTCACAGATGCAGTGTACTGTAAACCGTTTTGGCAGTCAGAATACTTCTTATCTCTTACTTCTTATCTCTTGCTTTCCTCCCCGCCGCTTCCGCCAGATACATTCCCCGCAGTACCAGCCCCCCTGCCGCGCCCAGCGCATATACATATCCCGCAAGGGGCAGTGCATCGGTACGGGACATGGCACCGAAGAATCCCGCCAGTGCCAGCAGGACTACCGAGCAGACCATGACGCTGACAGAACGGAGCCGGAGCCAGAATACAGAGCGGTACTTTGGTTCCCACAGGGGGGAGAGGGCACAGAAAAACGTGATGCCGAAAAAGATCCCCAGCACAGGCAGGGCATACTGCAGATAAGTCGTTATGCAATCCCATGCCCAGGACGCAAAAACGACTTCATAAGTGGAGAGAAATCCACGCAGGACGAGCAGCAGTACCGGATACAGCAGGACACCCGTACCGAAGAGGAGTCCCTCCGTGACAACCAGCCATTTCCGAGGAGAGCGCAGTTCCAGTACCGTGAGAAACACCAGTCCCGTCATTAGCAGGACACAGAAAACACCATACATAGAGTGTCTATCGCTCAGCCTTCGATGAGGATATCTTCCAGCTTCCGCTTGGGAACAAAATGGAGGTTGTGGTCGTCCCGGTAGTAGATCACGTTGTCCTTATCCTTGGGCTCGGCCAGGAATACCAGTTCGTCCGGCTTGCCCAGTGCCACCAGCAGCACCGGCGCATACTTTTCGGGAATCCGCAGTACTTCTCCCACTCTGTCCCGGTTGAACGCACCGATCATGCATCCGCCGTATCCGGCTTCGGTGGCAGACAGCAGCAGCGTCATGGCGGCAATCCCCACATCGGTGGCAGAGGAACCGGGATTTTCTCTGACGGTGGTGTCGTGGCAGATGACCACAAAAGCAGCGGGATGGTGTCCTTCCGGCGGCAGCTTAATATTCTTCAGCGCACCGGCCCATGCGGTGTGGGGCAGAACCTTTTCCACGCCTTCCCGGGTATCCACCAGCCGGTACTTCAGCGGCTGTGCATTGACGGCGGAAGGCACCAAGCGTGCGTTGTCCACCCATTCCAGAAGCAGTTCCCGGGAGATGGGATACTTTTCGTCAAAACTGCGAAAGCTGCGGTTTTCCACAACAAGATCACGTAACATATGCAAATAATCCTTTCTGATATAGGGTATTTTGGAACTGTATGCCATTATCTGGCGTAGGCATCCACGATCCCGGCGATCACCCGGACGCAGGTTTCCATGTCTTCCACGGTGATATGTTCATAGGGCCCGTGGAAGGCATGACCGCCGGTGCTGAGATTGGGACAGGGCAGACCCATGAAGGACAGTCTGGCGCCGTCGGTACCGCCCCGGATGGCACATTCGCTGGGGGTCATGCCAAGGGAAGAGATCACCGCTCTGGCGTTTTCCACCAGATGGAACTGTTCCCGGATTTTTTCGCCCATGTTGCGGTAGGTCTCCCGGAGCTCCAGTTCTGCGGTTCCTGCACCGTACTTTTCGTTGATGCACTTTGCGATATGCTGCAGGGTATCCAGCCGTCCCGCAAATCTGGCGGCGTCATGATCCCGGACAATATAGGAAAGCGATGCTTTTTCCACATCTCCCGACATGTTTGTCAGATGGAAGAAGCCTTCCCGGCCGCCGGTTCTGGCAGGAATCTCAAAGGCGGGCAGCATGGCGTTGATCTCCATGGCCACCAGAGAAGCATTGCGCATGGTGTTTTTGGCACCGCCCGGATGGACATTGACGCCGTGTACCGTAAAGCGGGCGGATGCGGCGTTGAAATTTTCGTATTCGATACTGCTTGTGCCGCCGCCGTCGATGGTGTAAGCAAAATCTGCGGCACAGGCTGCAATGTCAAAGTGG
>JAFQGY010000422.1 GCA_017415325.1 Clostridia bacterium | reverse complement strand
GGTCACACCTTCCTCTCAGCCTGTATACAAGCTCCCGTTTGTTTCATTGTCATGGGTATTATACTCCTTTTTCAGCGGAATTGCAAGAGGAATGATGGATTATTTGTAAATTATTCTTTTCCCGCGCATAAACCATTGACAAACGTCTGCACTTGTGCTATACTGAAACCACAGACAAATGTCTTCGGAGGTACAAGATGAAAACCATAGAACGACTGCCGGAATCGGAACTGGAAGTGATGCTGACGCTGTGGCACGACGAAACGCCGCTGACGGTGGGGGAAATCACCAAACTGCTGGCGGACGCCCACGGATGGAAAACCGCAACGGTTCATGTTCTGCTGGACAGACTGGGGGAGAAAGGCTTTGTTTCCTGTGACAGAAGCGGATACAAGCATATGTTTACCCCTGCCATCACGGAGGAGGAATACCGGAGAGGGGAAGAGAAAACCTTCATGAAGCGTTTCTTTGGCGGATCCGCAAAAAACATGATTGCGTCCTTACTCAATACCGACGGCCTGACCGATGAGGATCTGGAGGAACTGTCAGCTCTGCTGAAACAGCGCAAGGGAGGCAAGTGATGAACGAATTCTTTCTGGGAATGATCGAAATCACGGCGGGCATGTCCTTCCTGATCTTTGTGATGCTCTTGGGATTGAAGCTTATCGGCGGGAAGTTCACGGCCAAATGCAGGTACATCCTGTGGACACTGGTGATGATCCGTCTGGCAATTCCACTCAGTTTCGGAATCCTGCCCGCCCTGATCGAAGTGCCTGTGGAACCGGAGCCGGTGCAGATGCAGACACCTGCAGTAGAATACACGCCCATGCCGCAGAATCCGGTGACAATACCGCCGCAGGAGCCGGTACAGATGCCAAGTCCCCCTGTACAGACGCCCGTATTCACCGAACCGGAGCCGGAACCCATCACATGGGATGACGTGAAAGCATACATCCCCCACGCATATCTGACCGGTGCGGCAGTGTTCCTCCTATGGAATCTGCTGTCCTACCGGGTGTACACCGCAAAAATCCTCCGCACGGCGAAAGAAGCGGATACGGGGACACAGCAAATCTACGAAGCCGTTTGCCGGAAGAAGGGACTGTCCCGTCTGCCAGTACTGCTGGTTTCATCCGATGTAAACAGTCCTGCCGCATTCGGTCTGCTCCGCCGCAGAATCGTTCTGCCGGAGATCGACTTCACGGAAAATGGACTGGCGGGAACTCTGTCCCACGAAGTAACCCACTGCAGACGGGGAGATCTGTGGATCAAGGCAGTCTGTCTCCTTGCCCGGGCGTTCCATTGGTGCAATCCCCTTGTACATCTGGCGGCGTTCCGGTGTGAGATGGAAATGGAGCTGTCCTGTGACGAAGCGGTGTTGGCGGGATGCGATGAAAACACCCGTGCGGCGTATGGCGAAGTGATGCTGGACATCATAAAGAGATGCCGCCGGAACCGTGGTGCGCTGACGACTCACTTCAATCCGGGGAAGAATGCGGTGAAGGCGAGATTTACGAACATCCTCTACGGCTCCGGGAAGAAACGGGGACTGTGGCTGATTGCGGTGTGCCTGGTGCTGTGCTTGATTGCGGGAGCAATATTCGGAAAGCCGAAGCTGACACTGGACAACATACAGGAGCAGAACGGTTTTACGATTCTTTCGCAGGAGACCAGAGAACTGACTCTGACACTGCCCATGGAACAGCTTCCGGCATATGATGAGATTGCGTCTGCGGAGAATGCACATCTGGAACTGGATGCTATCCCGGTTTTCACCACAGACACGACAGAAGTATTCCTGCACACAACAGGTGTTTCCGGACATTCACCGGAGGGCGTGGAAAAGGATGTTCTGTATCTCGGTTTTGATATTCGCCATACCCTGACAGAATCCGGAACGATTTATACCGGGACCCGTGTGATGAATGAAAGCGGAGAGCATTCGTATACATCGGCATTTCATGTAACACAGGATACATTGCAGGAATATAACCGGGGAATACGGTGGATGGGGCGGGGCCCTTCGGATCAATTTCATCTTTATGTGGATGCTGCTTTGTACACAGCACTGCAGGGAGATGTGGAAATTGGTATAACCCTGAATGAAATCGTATATGCCCGTGGCAATGAAGTGAAGATTTACGGGCGAGAAAACAGCGAAAGTACGGCAGATGATTCCGGAGCAGAACAGACCGGCGAATTCCCCACCATGGAAGCCTATGTCACTGACCGCATGGCACAGGAAACAACCGCACAGTATTTTGCTGCCGAGCCGGACGGAACAAGCATTTCCAGTCAGCAGAAAACTGCCAACGTCACCGACACCAAACTGACCGTTCTGGAACAGAAAGGCGAGCTGGCAGGGCTTGCACCGGACGGTGTACTGGAATGCTGGAGATACAAATATCTTCTGAAACTGGATGTACCCGCAGAAGAAGTTATTCCTGTGGGCGGACAGGAAGTAGAAGATGACTGGTTTGATCTGGAAGGACAGAACGGACATACCGTGGTCGCTCTGCGGCATACGGATGGGACGTATACGATACTGATGGATGAAATGACCGGAGATGGTCTGGACTTTACCGGCTACCGGAATTCCTGCGAAGAAGCGATATACGACTGGTATGTGAAGGAATACGCCCTTGGTCTTCCGCTGTATGTGGAGGAGTGGGGAGATCTGATTGTACCGCCGGAAGGGGAACGTACCGGGAATACCCCCGTTCACCGCTATGACGGAGACGGCTGGGGAATCTACATTCCTGTACAGGCATGGTACCAGTCTACCGATGCAATGGAGAACCAGTGGCTCTGGCGTTCTTCCTACAACACCGGTTCCACGCTGATGGTAGATGAATTCAGCCATTCTCTGGAAGACGAATATGTGACCGCCGAAAAACAGGGGTACACGCCTGCAGACAGTACCAAGCGGGTGTGGAAAAACCATACAGACGGACTGCATAGCTGTTACTACTATTACGAAAACCCGAACGGCGGCTTCTGGCGGGTGACTATAGAATGGACGGATGAAGGTGTAACCAATGATCATGCCAACATCGTCATTGAAACGCAGATTCTTTAGCTGATGGCAGAGAAATT
>JAFQGY010000033.1 GCA_017415325.1 Clostridia bacterium | reverse complement strand
TATGCAGAATGGGAACTGCCATTGGATACTACACTGCCTGCTCATACTCCAGGTGCTACATATTTTATTAATCTGCGTTTCACAGATGAAAATGGTATGGAAATCGGTATCAAACAGGTGTGTCTCGGAACAATTCCTGCACAGGCATATACTGGAACAGCACCGGTAGCAAGAGTGGAAGAAGCGAACGGAAATGTTACAGTAACGGCAGAAAATTTCAAGGTGGAAATCCGAGAAGGCTTGCTGGCATATTATGAAAAGGACGCAAAGGTTCTGCTGAACGCTCCCATGAAACTAAATTTCTGGCGTGCTCCCACTGATAATGATGGTATAGTTAATTTCGCTCCCCGTTGGATCGGTCAGTGGGACAGTATTTTCCTAAAACATTTTACTTTCTGGCCGGAAGTTATCGATACTGCCACCGAAGATACCTGTATCCGAATCACGGTACTCGGTAAAATTCTACCTACCGCACGGAATGTGGGCTTTACTGTACAACTGACTTATCGGATTTATGGTGACGGATTGGTGCTGGTGGAATATGCAGGAGAACCTTACGGTGGATTTCCTGCAGTGCTGCCAAGAATCGGTGTATGCTTCGAACTTTCGGAAGTTTATGACACGGTACATTGGTACGGTAGGGGATCAGATGAAAACTACTACGACCGGAAAGCACATTGTCCCATTTCTCTGTATAGTCTGCCTGTAGATAAAATGAACTTTCTGTATGATATTCCTCAGGAATGTGGAAACCGTACGGAAACCAGGTTTGTATCAATATATGGACAAGAGAAGACACTGACCGTCCTTAGCGGGGAACCACTCTGCTTCTCCTGTCACGACTTCACACTGGCATCTCTTGAAAACGCCAGACACCGAAACGAGCTGAGAAAATCAAATCGAAAATACCTGTATATTGACTATAAGATGCGTGGACTGGGCAGTCATTCCTGTGGACCCAATCCGGAAGAGTGTTATGAACTACATCCCCACAGCTTTCGTTTTACTTTTGCCGTTTGTGGAGAAGAAACCCCGGATGGCGCATTGTTACTAGCACGTTCGTCCTTCTGTGTACATACGGAACCCCTGTCAGGAGCGCACATCTTTACAATTGCACGGAAGACTGCCGGGATCATCGAATGCGATATAAACCGTGACTGATTCAGAACTGGTTTATATTGCTGAAGAAGCACAAACAGGAGAAACTTTATGAATTTTTTACTTACTGCTGTGCAGAAACCTGAGGATCTCTGGCATTTTTCCGGCAGTTTTTCCGATAAGCCTATACAGTTTCATAAAGAAGCTAATGTGGCTTCTGCTGAAAATGATCTGTTTACTATCAAGGCCGAATTTACCAAAGAAAAAGAAGTGTTTGTCCGCCGGGATACCATCCACAACCACAGCGACAGACCGATTGTTTTTCACAGAATTCTTTCCCGTTTTCCACTGGATCCTGGTGATTATCAGGTATACACACAGCTCAACTGCTGGGAAAAGGAAAGTCTCGGCGCATGGCAGAAGCTTGTGACCGGTATTACTGCAGAAGCCCCCGGTATGCGCAGCTGTCACAGTGCAGTTCCTATGATGTCCGTCTGGAACGAACAGACCGGACGTGGTATTGCTTATCATCTGCTGGCAGAATCTGCATGGAAAATAAACATCCGGCAATACTGGGCAGGCTGGCGCAGCGCCGGTGTTACTCTGGAAATGGGAATCCATGACGGAGATCTGCATTATGAGCTGCAGCCGGGAGAAACGCTTACCCTGCCGGAAATTGTATTCTATCCTTTCCGTAATCAGACAGATCAGGACTGCTATAAACTGCACGACTGGTTCCTGTCACAGAATCCCTCTCCGGTGCTGCCTGTGGTTTACAACACCTGGCTGTACCGCTTTGACTGGTTCAAATATGATGATATTGCTACACAGGTTCCCGTGGCTGCCGATCTTGGATGCGAATACTTTGTAATTGATGCAGGATGGTTCGGTAAAGAAGGCAACTGGGGAGCCAGTATGGGGGATTATCTTGAGTGTCCGGCAGAAGCAGAATACGGTTTCGGCGGCAGGATGTCGGATATGGCAGAGCTTGTCCGTACCCATGGCATGAAATTCGGTCTGTGGATGGAGATTGAACGTGCTAGTGCCGCGTCTGATGCTGTGAAGAAATATGGAGAACTATTCATTACATATCATGGGGAATACTTTCTGGATTTCCGGAAACCGGAAGCCCTTGAATACATGCTGAACCGGATTGCAGAACTGATACGCCACTACGGTGTGGAATATCTGAAATTTGACTGTAACGGCGATATGTTCACCGATGATGCTGACGGCAGTTTTATCTCTTATATGCGGGGATATTATCACTTCATCCGGGAACTGCGACGCAGACATCCTGACCTGTACCTGCTGAACTGTGCCTCCGGCGGCATGAAGATGGCTCTCAGCAACGCACGGTATTTCAACAGCTTCTGGCTTTCCGACAATCAGAATGCCTACGAAAGTCTGCGGATCCTGAAAGATACCCTTCTGAGGATGCCGCCCCAGTGGATTGACCGCTGGCTGACACTGTACTCCATGCCGGAATTCCCCTATCACTACAGCGAAGGACTTACACAGGACATGACCTTTACCACAGGTGACGGAACATGGAGCAGTGCATTCAGCATTGATAATTCCTTTATCCGGGGATTTACTGCCGGTGGTCCTATCGGTCTCAGCTGTGATCTGACAAAACTGTCGTCGGATACAAGAGATATGCTGCGGAAAATGGTACAGGCACACAAGGAAAACCGTACATTCTGGCAGAATTGTTCTGTACGGATTCTGACCGATGCGGGGGATATTCTGGTTCTGCAGTATACAGATCCTGCCTGTGATCAAGCAGTGATCTGTGCCTTTGCTGAAAATGTACGGCAGAACAGCATCCGTGTGTATCCGGTACTTTCACAGGATGCTGTGTATACATCCAATCTGTCCGAAGGCTCTTTTACTGGAAAAGAACTAGGAGATAACGGTTTCCTGCTTTCCTTCCAGGATCGATATACCTGTACCCAATGTACATTCACAAAATCCTTCAGTTTTAAACTGTAGATGTAATATTTTAAAATTCACATGATCCAAGTGTATTTTTGAATATAATATATCGGTAATTTTCGCCTATAAGCAGCTGAATATGGTCAAATTAAATAGTGTTGGAATGATGGATATCACTATTATCTATTCTGATCCAGATTGTTTGTCGAATAGTTCACATTTTAACGTTGAAAATTTTAGAAGCTCTATATGAGTATTGACATATCAAAAATCTGGCCCGGCTGGACCATCACAGAACGTCTAGGCCACGGTGGATTCGGTCATGTATACAAGGCCACCTATGCCGAAACAGATGCAGTAGCTGCTGTCAAAGTCATAACCATCCCCGATAATCCTGACATCATTGAAGACCTGCGTTACAGCGGCAGAAGTGACGATGAAATCCTTGACTTATGCCATGAAGAAGCAGAACGCATGATGGAAGAAATCAAAGTCATGCAGAAGCTCAAGAGGAGTGCCAATATCGTCAGCATTGAAGATACTTACAAGCGGTATCCTTGTGTGGATTCACGCTTTTTTCCGGCGGTACTGATTCATGGAATACCGGTATATCCTACCGTGGATCGGTGGTATCTTTTGCGTGGAATATTCAATATACATTATCAAACTGCAGTTTATATGCTTATAAGCGAGAAAAACATCAGTTATACCATTATACATCCAATCATCTTTTATTTATAGACGTATCTGTTTGTGTGACAGTGCTCCACTTCTCCATTCACATAAATATTTTATTAACATTTTGTAAATTCCAAGCCAAGCACAACTAAACCGATTTACTTTTAAGATATTTTATGATATACTCATATAGAAATACAGTACAGGAAAGGTGTGGATAAAAAGGTGTGAGCAAACAGAAAGTAACAATACATGATATTGCACGTATGGCAAATGTATCTCCTTCTGCAGTATCTCTGGTTTTGAATCATAAACCCGGGGTAAGTGAAGATACCAGAAATCTTGTGCAGCAAATTATACGCGAAACGGGATATACACCCAATCTGAACTCGCAGAAACTGATCCTCCGTAAAAGCTTTAACATTTTTATTGTAGTGGAAAGCTGTTTTGCGGCGTTTGACAACATGTTCTATAACAGCGCAATCATGGGCGTTCTGGAATCCTGCAGAGCCTTCAATTATAATGTGGTTCTGTCAGATATTCCGGTGGAGTACGCCTCTTCTTCCTTAAAAAGAGCTGTCGATCAGAAAAATATAGATGGAGCAATCTTTCTGCAGGATATCCGCCCGGATACCGCCAAAGCCTTACAAGAAGCATCGCTGCCTTTTGTAGTTCTGGATGCCCATACACTTGCCGATGATGTCCCCTGTGTGTATTGCGATTATGCCCTGGCTGCCGAACAGTGTGTTTCCTTCTTGATTCATGCAGGTCACTGTAATATTGGTTTTCTGGGCATGGGAGAGATTCCGGCATTTCATATGGCCTGTATGCAGGGATATCTGACGGCGCTGGGAAAAGCGGGGCTGCATTGTAATCCAAACTGGGTAATTCCGACAATCCCCGAAAAAGCAGATGTGGATACAGCAGTTGAAAGGCTGCATGCCTGTCCGGAAAGACCGGATGCCCTGTTCTGTAATATGGATCTCATAGCCATTTATGCTATGCAGAGTCTTATGCAGCACGGATTTACGTTGCCGGAAGACATGTCTGTATGCTCTATCGACAACATTGTATCCGCACAGTATTGTTATCCGGCACTGACTACTGTTGATATTGATAAAAAAGAAATGGGAAAAGCGGCGGTAAATCTGCTGATGGCCTTACTGGAAAGAAAACCGGATGAAGAGATACCGGTTCATATATGCACATCCATCGGAAAAACCATTGTCAGAGATTCTGTGTATATCGGTCAATAGGCTGGGCGGCTTGTTTTCCAGAAGCTAAATCGATTTAGTATATGTAAAAAAATTTAACAATTCAGGAGGCACTTATGAAACACTCTATCAGAAATACGGTAATATGGATTTTCTGTACCTGTTTTCTGGCTTCGTGCGGTGCAGAAGATACAATGTCGGTAACGGAAACCGTTTCGCAGGAAATACAGCAGGAAACAGCTGTGGAATGGAATGCGGATACAATTCTGCAGCAGTACCCGACAAATGGAATGCATGAAATCAAAATCCTGACCACCAATAATGTGAACTCCACCTTGTTTGCCCGTACTGCGCCGGAAGAAGAGATTACAGGAGAATTGGTGAATGACGCATTATATACCCGTGACAGGATGTTGGAGGAATATTTTCAGACAAAACTCATCTATGATCTGGTATCAGAAGACATCAAACTCATCGATCCATTCACAACCGCTGCGCTAGCCGGCGATGATGCCTATTCTTTCATGATCGGTTCTCTGCGATGGGCAGCAATTCCAGCGTTCAATCAAGGTGTGTGTTACGATCTTTCCGATATGCAGGTAATCGACCTGACACAGCCCTGGTGGAGTCAGAATGTAATGGAAAACTTCATTTATGAGGATCATTATTATCTGTTGGTGGGAGAATTCTCACCGCGGAATGTGCTGTCCGGAAATATGCTGATGTTCAACCTGCAGGAACATGCAAACCGGAATCTGCCTTCTTTATACGATATGGTCAGAGAAGGTACATGGACATATGATGCATTCTGCTCTATTGTCCAGGGGATTGGAACAGATCTGGACGGAGACGGAAACATGACACTGGAAGATTTTTATGGTTTGAACTGTGATTCCACTGCCGGCCACTCCTTCTATTTCGGTATGGGACAGAATCTTATCGTAAATGCTGACGGTAAACTGCAGGCGGCAGTAAATACCGATCAGGCTGTATCTGTTCTTGAAAATCTACAGAAATTATTTACCACTGCAGATATCAATGCAGATTCCTATCGTAAAAATACATATGCGCCCAACGAATCTTTTATGGAAAATAAAGCGCTGTTCAACTGTATGGTTGTGTTGGATCTTTCCATGTTTCGTGATTATGAGACCGATTACGGAATTGTACCACTGCCCAAATACGATGAAATGCAGCAATCCTACTGCTCCTTTGCCAATGTTTCTGCTATGACTGCTGTTGTGATTCCCAAATCTCTTTCTGTTGAAAAATTACAGAATACAGGCACTTTTATAGAAGCTATGACAGCACTTTCCCATTATAAATCAATTCCCGAAGCATATGATGCTACCCTGCTTTCCAGAGAAACCCGTGATGAAGATTCTGTGGAAATGCTACGTATCATTTCTGAAGGACTTATGCTGGATCTGGGGGCTGTATACAACATCGGTGGTTTGTATACTATGCTGGAAGAATGTACTGTAGACGGAAAACCGGTCGTTTCTACTTATCAGGGACTGGAAAACGGAGTACAGACAGATTGCAGCGCATTGGTGGAAGCATTCCTTGGCAATTCCGCAGAATAGGAGAAATCTATGCAAAACTACATGACACATACAGCATTTTCAGAAAACCCATTTGTTTTCCGCAGTGAAGATAGTATCCTCCATGACAGGGATCTTGGTATCGCAGGAGACAAAGTATCTGTCCTGACGCCTCCTCTCGGAGCTTGTATGCTGAAAGGAATACAAAACTGTCCTCTGTCCGGTACCGGCGTTACATTGGAAGTGCGGATTGATGGCGAACGGATTGCCGGAAGAGAATGGACATGGCTTCCCAACAGTATACGCCGTTCCGGAAAAGTACGCAATTGGCAGGCAGACACCCTCACCTTGATTCCACCGGGAGAAAATGGATGTCTCCTTTGGATGCAGTTCAAAAACCTGTCCGAACATGCTGTAACTGTACCAGTACAGGTGGTTGTCAGCGGTAGTGTAAAACGGCATGAGAAATGGGTATTTACCATACCCGAAGCAGGCGGAAATCATTTTGCTGCAGCATCGGCTATATCCGTTCCCGGCGGTACCATGCTACGTCTGATCGGTTCTGCAGGAGATGTAGAAGGTGGTGCTATCACCGAAAAGGATCCCATGTGCCTTGTGACATGCTCTCTGCCCGATATGCAATGGTTCGCGGGCGGTGAAATTCTGGAAACGACCAGAACAGTGGCAGCGGGCGAAACCTGCGATGTATTTCTTTCTCTCCATTTGGGAGAACAGACAACCGTCCTGGAAGAAGAAGCATCTCGTTTTCTGAGAAATCCCACTGCAGTAATCGAGAACGCATTTTCGTGGCTGTCTGCCGAAACCGATCGGGTTCTGACCCGGATGCCTCATTTTTCATCCGACAATCCTGCACTGACAGCACTGTATTACCGCTCTCTGGTAACATACATTCTGAACCGCTGGGAGAATCCGCAGTTTGTGATCCAGCCTTTCTACAGCACCGGCAGTATCAACGGAGGATGTATGTGTTCCTATTTATGGGATTACAGCGGCAGTATCATGCTGCATCCGCTGATTGACCCGAAAACCAACAAGAAAATGATCCGGATGTATCTCAGTGCGGATCTGTGTACTTCATACGCCATCACCCCGCTGGACGGTTCTCCTACAGGTCCGTGGTACCACATTAATCAGGAAAAAATCATTGGTATGATCTACTACCATGTGCTTCACACAGGCGATACGGATTTCCTGCAGGAAACAGTGGAAGGACGAACAATTGCAGAATGGGCAGTATTTCATGCCATGGTTGGGGATGATCCTCAGAAGCCGGTTGCACTGCTGGATTACGGGAAAGCAGGTGACTCCCATCTTGAACTGCGGCGGAAATATGTGTATCATGGTATCATGCCCGATCTGAACGCCAGACGGTATCAGAATTATTGCAGAGCATACGTAATAACCGAACTCGCTGGAAAAGCGCAGCCAATGCTTCTGGAACGTGCGGAAGGTCTGAAAAAGTTGCTGCCGGAACTCTGGGACAATGAAGATGGGTGGTACGATTTCATCCGGGAAGGAAAACGTGAAAAGCGGTATACTGTACAGATGTTCAAATTTCTGGACAGCGGTATAATTGATGATTCTACCCGCGATAAGCTGATCGTCCATCTGAATGAACGAGAATTTCTGTCCCGCTATGGTCTTCACAGTATGTCCAAACTGGATCCGGCATATGACCAGATTGACATCGACAACGGCGGCGGCGGAATCTGTCCCCAGTTCACCATGCAAATTGTCCTCCAACTGTACCATACCGGTTATGATACACTGGCATCTGATATTCTGCGCCGCGTTCTGTGGTGGGGAACCCGACTGCCATATATGGGGGATTCCTATGCAGCCAATATGCTCTTTGACAGAGAAGATACCCCACTGCAGGCCGATATCAGTTCTGCATCCTGCGCCCAAACGATCCTGTTCGGTGTATGCGGTATTGATGTGCAGGCAGACAGAACAATAAAGATCTGTCCGCCGAAAGAATTCCCTGCTGAAAGAATATGTGTGAAAGACATGAGACTCCTTGGAAAGTGTTTTTCGCTCTGTATTGACAAAGGCTCCTTTTGGGTGGATTATGATGAAAAACATATGACCGGGGTACTTGGTGACACGATTATTATATGAATGATACTAAATCTCACGAATATTGAAAGGATAACGCATTTAAGTTCATCCATTATCGTACTCCTTGTTGAATAAAATTACCTCATAACAAACTCCCAATGATAAATGTATCTCATATGAAAATATGAATATATACCATTGGGAGTTTCATTATTAACAAAAATAATTCCATGGAACACAATCCATTCAATCTGAAAGGACAAAGATAAAATGGATATCACAAAAATCTGGCCCGGCTGGACTATCACCGACCGTCTCGGCCATGGTGGTTTCGGTCATGTATATAAAGCCACCTGCACCGAAACAGATGCAGTTGCCGCTGTAAAAGTCATCACCATCCCGGATAATCCTGACATCATTGAAGACCTGCGTTACAGCGGCAGAAGTGATGATGAAATCCTTGCTATGTGTCATGAAGAAGCTGAGCGAATGATGGAAGAAATCAAGGTCATACAGAAGCTCAAGGGGAGTGCCAATATTGTCAGTATCGAAGACTCTGCCCTGCGGAAGCAGGAAGATTCTATCGGGTACGATATCTACATCCGAATGGAATACCTTACACCGCTGAAAAATCATATTGCTCAAATCGTGCCCCTTTCAGATGAAGCTGTGGTAAAGATCGGTTGTGATATCTGTTCAGCTCTGGAAATCTGTCATAAGAAAACCGCCAGCAAACGGCAGATCATCCACAGAGATATCAAGCCGGACAATATCCTGTAGGGAGTCTGGATATAGACATATCTGGAAGCGTGACCGATGATCTGCAGATAAACGTGTTCACCTACATTTTCTGTATCCATCGGACTATCGGCATACTTCTGCCAATATTATTTGTGATATTCAGTATACCATCTGAATTTCAACTGTTTCTCAACTCAACCTCAACAATCGTTGAACTTCAGTTGAGGTTGAATTGAGAATACTCATGTATACTATAATGGAAATGAGGTTGACACCATGTTGTTTCACGAATTCGGTCCGATTCATGCACAGACAGTCCTGCTTAATATGTCAATTATCCCTAATCACTATCTCAATGCCGTTGTAGCGATCGGAATTGACGGCTCTAATATATTGTCAAAAAAGATGACAGCAGACCGTTCAATCTTATGCATCTGAATACTATGTATGATCTTCTCAGTCACATCTATACGGATGCTGTGGTACAGAAATGTCACACCAAGGATGAAAGCCGTGCTTTCTGTGATGATGAAGGAAACTGTAAAAAACCGGGATGATTACAGATTCCTTCGCAGCTGCAAGACTTTTGATTATCTCCCTGTCAAAAACCGAAAAGGCATTCCTGTACCGCCTTATGTTCTGTCCTTTCGTATTGTACGGTTCCAGATCTCCGACAACAATTACGAAACTGTTATCACGAATCTGGACACCGGTTCTTTCCCTGCGGCAGAACTGAAAAAGCTATATCATATGCGCTGGGGCATTGAAACTTCCTTCAGAGAACTTAAGTATACCCTGGGGCTGCTTCATTTTCATGCAAAAAAGACGGAGTCCGTTCTCCAGGCAATCTTTGCGTCACTCATCATGTACAATTTCACTGAGCTGATCACCTCACATGTGATCTTTCAGAAAAAGAACAGAAAATATGTTTACAAAGCCAATTTTTCCGTTGCCGTACACGTTTGCCGCCAGTTTCTTCTGGGGAATGTTTCTCCGTCTGTTCTGGAAACTCTGATTGCTAAGAATGTTTCACCTGTTCGTCCCGGCTGCAGTCCGGGCAGGAACTTTCCACGGAATCTGAAGCCGCGTTCCGTTGTGAGTTTCCTTTACAGGATAGCATAATCTTTGTACTTGTGTAGTATTTTGGCAGATTTTTCGATCTGCTTTTTTGTCATGCTTTTTTACAGACAAAGCACAACTGTCACTCCTTTTGGGAGAGTTGCAACTGGGTTTTGGTTTATTGCTTTATGTTTGTGGTTTTGTTATCTTAGTGACATTACTCTCCTGATAAGGGGAGGTTTAATCTATGATCCTGTATTTTTTTTGATTTAACTGGAGAGAGGACATCTACTTTAAGTATAACAGAATATCTTGGAAGCTGCAAGCATTCTATGCGAAATTTTCATGTACTTTAGCCGTAGAAAAAGAAAAGAGGTAATTGAGATACTCCATACGAATGTATATATCATACCCGAACCCCTCCTGTCTTTCC
>JAFQGY010000421.1 GCA_017415325.1 Clostridia bacterium | reverse complement strand
GTGCATGCTGGAGCCTAGGGTATCTTTGGTCTTTTCCCCGGCGATGAAGGCACCCATGGGAAGCCCCCCTGCAATCCCCTTGGCAACGGTGCAGATGTCGGGGGTGATGCCGTAGTTCTGGAAAGCGAAAATCTTCCCGGTGCGGCCCATGCCGGTCTGGACTTCGTCAAGGATCAGGAGAATGTCGTGCTGGTCGCAGAATTCCCGGACGGACTGCACGTATTCCATGGGAAGGATATTGACCCCGCCTTCGCCCTGGATCAGTTCCATCATAACAGCGCACACGTCGTCGGTGCAGGCATTCTTCAGCTGGTCGAGATCCCCGGCGTCGCAGTATTTGAAGCCCTCGGTGAAGGGGTAGAAATACTGGTGGAACACGTCCTGCCCGGTAGCGGCGAGGGTGGTAACGGTACGGCCGTGGAAGGACTGGTTGAGGGTGATGATGGTGGCTCTGCCTTCGCCGTATTTGTCGTAGCTGTATTTTCTGGCCAGCTTGATGGCACCTTCGTTGGCTTCCGCACCGGAGTTTCCGAAGAACACATTGCACATCCCGGAGGATTTTACCAGAAATTCTGCCAGTTCCGTGGCGGGTTCGCAGTAGTAGTAGTTGCACACGTGCTGGTACTTGGATGCCTGTTCAAACACGGCATTGACCCAGCCTGCATCGGAATACCCGAAGGAGTTTACGCCGATACCGCTGGTAAAGTCGACGAACTTCTTACCGTCCTTATCCCACATGGTGGAGCCGCTGGCATGGTCGGGCACCAGGGGAAGGCGGCCGTAGGTATGCATGATATATTGGTTATCGTTCTGGATGATCTGATCTTTTGTCATGAGAATTACTCCTTGGTAAACATCGTGCCGCAGCCTTCTTCGGAGAGCATTTCAATGAGGATGGAATGCTTCACCCGGCCGTCGGTGATGAAGGTACGGTGAATACCGCCCTCCGCCGCATGGACACAGCATTCCACTTTGGGGATCATGCCGCCGGAGATAATGCCGTCTGCCTTGAGGGATTCCACTTCGGTGGTGTGGATCACGGGGATCAGGGTGGATTCGTCGTGGGGGTCACGGAGAACGCCCCGGGTGTCGGTCAGCAGGATCAGGTTCCGGGCTTTCAGGGCGATGGCCACTTCGGCCGCTGCGGTGTCGGCGTTGATGTTGTACACGCCTGTTCCGTCTGCCGCATGGGCGATGGTGGAGATCACCGGGATGTAGCCCTTGTCAATGACATCCTGGATGATGGATGCGTCTACAGATGTAATATCGCCAACAAAACCGTAGTCGGTGCCTTCTGCGTCGGTGTGACGGGTGGCTTTCAGCAGACCGCCGTCCAGACCGCAGAGCCCCACAGCACGGCCGCCGGTCCGTTCGATCCGGTCAACCAGCTGTTTGTTGGTCTTGCCGGCCAGCACCATCAGCGCCACTTCCGCCGTTTCCGCATCGGTATACCGCAGACCGTTGATGAACTCGGACTTCTTGCCGATTTTCTTGAGCATATCGTTGATGTCGGGCCCGCCGCCGTGCACCAGAACCACATGGATCCCGGTGAGAGACAGCAGCACCAGGTCGCTGATCACCGCATCCTGCAGCTCTTCCGACAGCATCGCATTGCCGCCGTATTTGATGACCACTGTCTGACCGGTGTATTTCTGTATGTAGGGAAGTGCCTCAATCAGCACACTTGCCTTGTCTTGGTTGGAAATAGACATATGCTTAATTTACTCCGATTGTTGATTAGTTTTTGGTATGGAGAAAGGGGGGACGGGGACGCTTTTTTGAAAATAAAGCTTCACCCAGCGAGCTGGGTGGGCAAAAAACTTTAAACAGGGGTGCAGCATTGTTTGTTGGGTGCAGTAGTCACGGCGAGCGTTTTGTGATACAGCGGTTGTCGGCCTTCACAGCAGTAGAAATAGTAGAGCGAGCTCCTGGGGGCCTCCTCCCCAGTCGCCACAGGTCGTTTCCGATTGCATGGGTTTCGTTTGGTTTTTGAGGGGAGGGATTCTGGTTGGGTTTTCTTCTCTCTGCCCTCTGAATTCATATCTCCCACATCGTATTTCTTATCTCTGATCTCTTACTTCTTATCTTGTTTTCAGCTTCTGTAGTCGCCGTTGATGTGGACGTATTCGTAGCTCAGGTCGCAGCCGAGGGCAGTGGCTTCGCTCTCACCGCTGTTCATGGCGCATTCGATGATGATTTCCTTTTCCAGCAGGATCTTCTTGGCGATGTCTTCGTCAAATTCCAGCTGGGCGCCGTCTTTGCATACTGCGATGGTACCTGCGGGGGAGGTGAAGGAAATATCTACCTTTGTGGTGTCAAAGTCTACGCCGGAGTAGCCCAGAGCGCAGATGACCCGTCCCCAGTTGGCGTCGGCACCGAACATGGCGGTCTTTACCAGAGAGGAGCAGATGACGCTCTTGGCAAGGATTCTGGCTTCTTCCACGGTTCTGAAACCGGATACATGGCACTTTAAGAACTTGGTGGCGCCTTCCCCGTCGGCTGCAATGGCGGAGGCCATGAGAACGCAGAGCTGGTGGAGGGCACCGCTGAATGCGGCAAAGGCTTCGCTGCAGGCACAGGTGATTTCTTCGTTGCCCGCCAGACCGGAGGCCATAACGCAGACGGTGTCGTTGGTGCTGGTGTCGCCGTCCACGGAAACCATGTTGAAGGTGTCGTCGATGGCGTTGGTGAGGGCCTTTTTCAAGAGATCAGAGGTGATGGCGCAGTCGGTGGTGATGAAGCCCAGCATGGTGCCCATATTGGGGTGGATCATGCCGGAGCCCTTGCACATACCGCCCATACGGATGGTTTTGCCTTCAAATTCGTAGGAAACGGCGAATTCCTTCTTTTTGGTGTCGGTGGTCATGATGGCATTGGCCGCCAGATCCGCACCGGTTTCCGTGGCTTCCACCAGCTTTACCAGTTCCGGCAGAGCAGAGAAAAGCGGTTCGGTGGGCAGGGTCTGACCGATGACGCCGGTGGAAGCTACGATGACTTCGGTTTCGGCGCATCCCACCATTTCCGCAGCGGCTTTGCAGGAAGCGTTGGCCGTATCGTATCCGTCGGGGGTGCAGGCGTTGGCGTTGCCGCTGTTGCAGATGACCACCCGGGCTTTCCCGCCTTCCAGATGGGCACGGGTCACACCGACGGGAGCGGCGAACACTTTGTTTCTGGTGAAAACCCCTGCGGCATTGCAGACGGTATCCGCCAGAATCATAGCCAGATCCAGCTTGGCAGTATTCTTCCGGAATCCGGCATGGACTCCATAGGCTTTGAACCCCTTGGCCGCACAGACGCCGCCGGGGATGGTAGTGTATGTAATGTTCATAATTAACCTCGAGATAAGAAATAAGAAGTCAGAGGTAAGAAATAAGAAGCTTGCAATCAGAGTACAGAGATATATGCAGAATGTTGTATTCCATACATATCTCGTATGTCTTATGTAAATGATGATTAACTATATTTATGCAATCGGAAACGTTCTGTGGCGAGCAGGGTCGGGCCCCTGGGAGCTCTCTCCACTATTTCTCATGTCTTGGATATACAATATCCAGTGGCAGATGGAATTGCAGGGACTATATCCAGTGGGAATCCTGTTGAAAGTTCTTTGCCGAGCTTTCTTTCAAGAAAGCGACCCGCGTCCCCTGCATCAACAGGTTAGTTAATCATCATTTACTTATCTCTTATTTTCTCAGAACCCTGCCGGCAGCATATCGAGCCCTGTGGTTTCGTCCAGACCGAATTTCAGGTTCATGTTCTGGATGGCCTGACCTGCCGCACCCTTCACCATGTTGTCGATGCAGGAGCAGATGATCAGGGTACCGGTGCGCTTGTCCATGTGCAGGGAGATGTCGCAGAAGTTGGAGCGGACGATGTTGCGGATTTCGGCGGACTTGCCTTCCCGTTCGATGCGGACGAAGGGTTCATCCCTGTAGAATTCTTCGTAGGCCGCACGGAGCTGTTCCATGGTCACGCCCTCTTTCAGGGGGAGATAGATGGTTTCTTCGATGCCGCGGTTCACCGGGAGCAGGTGGGGCACAAAGGTCACCTTCACGGGGGAACCTGCCATGTGGGACAGGGACTGCTCGATTTCCGGGGTGTGGCGGTGGGAACCTACCTTGTAGGCGGAGATGGTTTCGTTGGTTTCCGGGTAGTGGGTGTTCTGGGTCAGGCTTCTGCCGGCACCGGTGACACCGGACTTGGCGTCGATGATGACGTGGGTTCCGTCGGCCAGCCCGTTTTTCAGAGCGGGAGCAAGACCGAGGGCAGCGGCAGTGGGATAACAGCCGGGGTTGGCTACGATTTTGGCATCCTTGATGGCGTCCCGGAACAGTTCCGGCAGGGCGTACACCGCACCGTCATGGAGCTCGGGCTTGTCGAAGGGCTTCTTGTACCAGGCTTCGTATTCCTCTTCGGATTCCAGACGGAAGTCGGCGCCCAGGTCAACAAGCAGGGAACCGGCAGCGGCGCACTGTTCGGCCAGAGGTTCGGAAAGACCGTGGGGCAGGGCGGCAAACACCACATCCGCACCGGCAATGGCAGTTTCCATATCGGTGAGAACGGGGAGGGTGCACTTCTTGAAGCTGGGATAAATTTCGTCAATGGTCTGGCCTGCAAAGGAGGTGGAGGACAGGCCGGTGATTTCTACGTTGGGGTGGCAGGCCAGCAGGCGTACAAGCTCCGCTCCTGCATATCCGGTGGCGCCGATTACGGCAGCATGTATGGTCATGGTGGTATCTCCTGTTCAGGTAAGATGTAAGAAGTAAGAGGTAAGAAGTATAATGGTGTATTTCTGATTTCTTACTTCTTATTTTTCCAGATATTCTTTGATCAGCCCGATCTGATGTTTCACCGATGTTTCGCTGGGGCCGCCGTAGGCCAGTCTGCCGTTGACACAGTTTTCCAGATTCACGGCTTCGTATACATCCTCTGCGAACAGGGGAGAATAGGTCTGGTAGGTTTCCAGCGGCAGGGATTCAAAATCGGTATTGTTGTCGATGCAGTATGCCACAAGGCGGCCGCTGACCTTGTAGGCGTCACGGAAGGGCATGCCTTTTTTTACCAGATAGTCGGCGCAGTCCGTGGCGTTGATGAATCCGCCGGAGGCCGCTTTCCGGAGTCTGTCTGCCCGTACCGTGGCGGTTTCCAGCATGGAGGTGAACAGTTCGATGCAGATCTTGGCGTTGTCCACGGCGTCAAAGATGGCTTCCTTGTCTTCCTGCATGTCCGTGGTGTAGGCCAGCGGCAGTCCTTTCATCATGGTCAGCAGGGTGGTCAGGTCGCCGTAGACTCTGCCGGTTTTGCCCCGCACCAGTTCCGCAATGTCCGGGTTTTTCTTCTGGGGCATGATGGAGGAGCCGGTGGAGAAGGCGTCGTCCAGTTCGATGAAGCCGAATTCGGAAGAGCACCACAGGATCATTTCCTCGCTGAACCGGCTCAGGTGCATCATCACCACGGACAGATCAAAGGCCAGCTCCAGCAGGGAATCTCTGTCGGAAACCCCGTCGATGCTGTTTTCCATGGGGCCGTCGAAGCCAAGCAGGGCGGCGGTCATGTGCCGGTCGATGGGGTAGGTGGTGGAGGCCAGCGCACCGGAACCCAAAGGGCACAGGTTCATCCGTGCCTTGGTCTGGGTCAGGCGGGAGAGGTCCCGGAGGAACATCTGCGCATAGGCCAGGATATAATGGGCGAAGGTCACGGGCTGGGCCCTCTGCAGATGGGTGTAGCCTGCCATGACGGTGTGTACGTTTTCTTCGGCTTTGGATGCGATGACGGTCAGAAGCCCCCGCAGCAGGGCACAGATTTCGTCCATTTCCCGGCGCAGGTACAGGCGGATGTCCAGTGCCACCTGGTCGTTCCGGCTTCTGGCAGTGTGCAGTCTCTTGCCGGTGTCCCCGATCCGGGCGGTGAGCACTTCTTCCACAAACATATGGATGTCTTCCGCTTCCGGGTCAATGGGCAGCGCACCGGATTCGATGTCCGCTTTGATCTGCCTCAGGGCTTCGATGATCTTTTCGGACTCCGCCGGATCGATGATGCCGCATTTGCCCAGCATGGCGGCGTGGGCGATGGAGCCGTCTATATCTTCCCGGAACATACGGGAGTCAAAGGAAATCGAGGAATTGAAGTCGTTCACCCGGCTGTTCTCCGCCTTGGAAAACCGGGCGTCCCACATTTTTGCCATAGAATACCTCCGGTAAAATAAGAAATAAGAAGTCAGATGTAAGAAGTACTGCGTGCAGCCGGACGGGAGAGCGACTGCGGAGAATTTTGAATGAGGTTTGTATGAAGTAAGAAGTAAGAGATTTGGGGTAAGAAGTATTCATGGGGAACCCCGGTACTTCTGAACTCGTATCTCTTACTTCTTATCTCTTATTTCTTACTTCTTATTTGTTTTCCCAGTTCTTTTCTGCCAGAGCCTTCATCTTGATGGGCAGACCGAACAGGTTGATGAAGCCGTCGGCGTCAGCCTGGTTGTAGTCTTCGTCCACACCGAAGGATGCG
>JAFQGY010000420.1 GCA_017415325.1 Clostridia bacterium | reverse complement strand
ACCTGGATTCAGAAAAGACTAAACTAAATCAAAGCGACAATATACAAAATAGGGGGTGATTATTTGGCGAAATATCATGTGCTTGGCATATCTGGCACAGTATGATCATCTGCTTGAAGGGTTAAAAAATATCCGAATAATCTGATTCTTCTGAGCAACTGTGTTGGGGTTGGGCTGATGCTGTCTCTACCCGAAAATGGTGATGTGTTCGCTTCGGAAAGGGCCTGTGAAATTGCCGCTGAAACGGAACGTCAAGCAAAGCTGATCATTGCATATTCGAAAAACGCTTCGGACATTCTGCATGCCCATCAGGTTCTGGTATTCCTGTATACATCGCAGGGCGAATATGATAAAGCCGGCACCGAAACCGCCAATTTTCCCGAACGTACGGATTTCACCTATCATTCCAACATGGCGAGAATCGATGAACAAAAAGAGGAATGGGAAAATGTTATCAAGCATCTGCCGCCTTTCTGCATCTGACTCTGATGAAACATATTCCGCTGAAGGTCACAAAGAAAATTTTTGCCAAACCTCAGTTCAACGAAACTGAAAAACAGCTGATGCGGCTGGTGAAGCAGAATCAGCTGTCAGTGGGGGAACTGGTGAAGTGTGTCGAATGCGGGATTGTGGATGTGTCCACGAATGATAAGCTGGTCGATGCACTGTATGACGATGAGGAGACGACATACCGGAACATCGGTCAAATCTGGCGCGGGTGTGAGTCGAACAATCCGGTGCTCGCTGGGATTGCGACGCTGTATCTGAATAAACATGTGATTTTTGATGTGCTGGAATAAAAACACAGGCTGTCCGCTGTAATTCTACAGTCAGACAGCCTGTCTTATATGTCAGATGCAGGGTTTGTATTCGTCGAGACCCATTTCATGGTACGGCCTTCTGTAATGCTCGATACAATTATGCGTATTCCAAAATTCATCATCATAGACATTTCTTATCAACCGATATGCCTTATCCAATGCCGTATCGCATTCTTCCAACCGATTCATTTTGAAATAACAAGCAGCGATTTCTATCATAGCGACACCAAGATATACATCATCTGCCAGTATTCTGAACTCATCCGGTAAATTGCGGTGATAAAAGGCATCTATTGTTGCATACTCCTCCTGAAAAGAGAGAAGCGCATTTTCATAGTCTCCCATTTTATAGAAACTGCGTCCTTCGCTTCTGCATAATACAAACAGTTCCTGATGCTCCCAAACTTTCCAGGAGCGTATTGCATTTAGCTGTTCTTCTCCTTTCAGAAGCCAGGCGGAACAGCGCATTCTGTCCACAATATCAATAGGATACCGATAGGGCATGGATTCGATCAGCTTTTCGCCTTCGTTATTTCGACCGGTTAAGATATAGATTTCTGCCATGTTACCCATTGCTCCCAGATAGATAAATGAATCCTCACACTCATCGCAGATCTGTTTTCCGAGTTCCAATGCTTTTTCTATCAGGTCGGTTCTGTCATGTGCGCGGATCTGAACGGTATACCAATCCAGCAGCTCCCGTTTCAGAATATGTCCGCCGGGATAATCTGCAATACCTTCCAGAAGGATTTTTTCTGCTTCCTCAAATGGGCGTCCCCCTCTGGAACTGTACAGCACATTCATGATATTTTCTTCCAGCTTGTCCGCATCATAATTGAACAGCGTATCCATACTTACGCCGAAATATCCCGCAATCACCGGAAGCATGGCGATATCCGGATACCCGGTGTTCATCTCCCACTTGCTGACTGCCTGAGAGGTGATACCCAGTGCGGACGCCAGTTGTTCCTGAGTGATACCTTTTTTCTTCCGTAGTTCACGGATTTTGTTTCCGATATTCATATTTATCATTGATTTACACCTCTTTCGGTGAACTTGGTATCGGTACCTTACCTGAAACAAGTATAGCATACTTCCGCAATCGAATCAACAACCGCATTTTTGGAAAAATCCAACGGATCGTTGGAGACAACGCCGTTGAGAATATTATTCATATAAACGAAAGGAAAAGCACAATGTACGAAATCAAAAACTTTCTCAATAATGATGACATCAAGGTAATCAACAAACTTGGAGCATTCACCGTCATCGAATACCAGCGCGATCTGAGTGTCATGCCGTCCGAATCACTGATTGCTTACTACTGCAACGCTATGAATGTTCGTAAGCGTCAGGTGATCTGCGACCTCAGCCAGTCGGACATCATCCTGCAGGCCGGAGCGATGCAGTGGACAGTTGGTAATGTCAACACTACCACTGGGGTGAAGGGTGTCGGGGATCTCTTCGGGAAAGCCATCCGCGGCAGTGTGACCGGGGAATCTGCCATCAAGCCTGAGTATACCGGTAACGGTACTCTGGTACTCGAACCGACGTACAAGCATATTCTACTCGTCGATTTGGCAGACTGGAACGGCTCTATTGTGTTGGACGACGGTTTGTTCCTTGCCTGTGATGCGGCACTGAAACACAAAGCAGTGGCTCGTTCCAATATTTCTTCCGCTGTTGCCGGAAACGAAGGGCTGTTCAACCTGGGTATTATCGGACACGGAATTCTGTGTCTTGAGTCACCCTGTCCGAAGGAAGAGTTGGTAGAAATTAATCTCGACAACGATGTGCTGAAGGTGGACGGCAACATGGCGATTGCATGGAGCGGCAGCCTGGAGTTTACAGTGGAACGCTCCGGAAAGACGTTGGTCGGTTCCGCTGCATCCGGAGAGGGACTGGTGAATGTGTATCGCGGGACGGGAAGAGTATTGCTGGCTCCGGTAGTAAAAGGTATGGTATAAATAGATGACGACCGCAGATGGTCGGGTGGAAACATCCGGCTGTCTGCGTTTTTTTCATTTTTTATGATATTCAAGCAGGTTTATTGAAGAAAAAAGACTTTTTCTATTGACAATTCCCCTGGGTAATATGATAAAATCTTATATTATCGGAGAGGAGAGTGCTTTATGAAGATCAAAGAAGCCGCTCAGTATTGCGGACTGACGGAAAAAGCCATCCGACTGTACGAAAACAAGGGTCTTATACATCCGCAGACGGAAGAAAAGAACGGACGCATTTACAGAGAATATGATGAGGACACCATACGTACTCTGCTGACAGTTGGAACTTTACGGAGGGCTGCGTTTTCCATGGAACAGATCGGAATCAT
Organism: Clostridia bacterium; assembly: GCA_017415325.1. Taxonomy (GTDB): domain Bacteria; phylum Bacillota; class Clostridia; order Oscillospirales; family CAG-272; genus UMGS1696. The sequence continues at coordinate 2,845 of JAFQGY010000420.1, read as the reverse complement.
GCAGTCGTCACCGAATCGGATACCGGAAGTGTTTGAAGCATATCGTGAAGAAGTAAAAGAGAATGCAGAACGTATGTCAGCACTCAGCCGTGTCATGGAATCCATGGATGTAAGCGAAGCGATGGATCTTGATGCATTTGCCAACCGCCTTGCAGCTGCAATGATTCCCGAAAATATTCAGCCATCATTACCCGGCGAAATAACAGAGCCATCATCGACAGTACCGGCAGTACAATTTCACTATTATGTGTGGGATGAAGACATTTCACTGGATGACAAAGAAAAAGCTTATCAGCGTTTCATGAAAAAACAGGAACGGCGTGAAAAAATCGAGAGGGTTCTGTTTGCTGTTCCATGGAAAATTGCTGCCATATGGCGGAGTATTATCGGAAAGCTGACCAGTAAAATCCGGGACGAAAACCATAAAATAAGAAACAGTGCGAAAGCAATTGCGGCATTGGTCTGTATTGTTGTGATTCTCTCTGGCAGCTTGATATCCGCATACCATAAGAGTGCGATAACAAAACAGAAATGTGCCGATGGGATTTTCCGATCTATGCATGATATTGTCTATACGCTTAGAAATACGATGTACACGAGTGAGTATACATATGGTCACAGTGAAGAAGTCTGTAAAAATCTGATGGCAATGGAAGCGCTTGTATCTATCGGTGAACATGAGTATACTTCATGGTATTATAAAAGCTCTTTTCGTTTTTCCGGATTTCGTGACCTGATAGATGCTATGGGATGTACATACTCATCTCTTCACAATGGAAAAAACGTGGCAAGTATTCTGCATGATGGGGAGTTGTCAGATGATGAAATGTACTTCATAGAAGCTCTGTATATCGATCTGGAGGCAGTGTATTCTACCATGCTCGCAGAAGACGGACTGAACAAACGAGATGATTTACGATATGATGAAATCCGCAATGACTTAAATCCCTTTCTGGAGAAATGGTATGAGTGGAGCTGGTCGGGAGAGGCTCCATATTATTTACTGAATCAGGAATAGGAGTAACATATTAAAATTTTACCGCAGGTGGTCGGGTGGAAACATCCGGCTGCCTGCGGTTTTTTTCATAGATTAAGAATTGATTAAATCTGTCGTTTGTTCCATGTTTATTCATATATACATGCTATAATGATAGAAGAAATGAGTGAAATACCTCGCATTGTTCAGGAGGTAAAGTATGATTGACAATAAGGTAAGAGAATATCGCCTGCAAAATCATCTCAGTCAAAAGGAACTGGCATGCAGAGTAGGAACACGGCGGGAAACCATCGGAGCTCTGGAGAAGGGAAAACACAATCCCTCACTGGAACTGGCTTTCCGGATTGCCAGAGAACTGGATGTACCTGTAGAAACATTATTTTCCCTGGATGATACAAAAGGAAAGTCGGAATTACAGGAGGCGATGTGATGGATACCAGGCTGTGGGATGAAAAGATACAGAACATTATCTCTGCATTGGAAAACGCCGGATACGATCCATATGCTCAGATGAGAGGGTTTCTGATGAGTGGTGATGCCAGATTTATCACGCAATCCGGAGGTGCCAGGGAAATGATCCTGACAATAGATCCGCACTATCTGCAGAGATATCTGAATACATTGCGGAGGGAACAGGAGGTAAAGCGATATGTTTGAGATTCTATTTGCAGTTATTTTCTTTCTGGTAATCGGTACATTCATTATCAATATCGGACAGGGGATTGGAGAATGGGTGTCCAACAACAATTCACCGCGACTGACAGTAACGGCTTCTGTTACCTGAAAGCGTTCGCATACCAGCCGCCATCATCACAACCATAATGGCCACCATCATACAACCCGAACCACATCGTATTATGTGACTTTTCAGGTGGAAAGCGGTGACCGGATGGAACTGAAAATGACGGGAAGGGAATATGGTCTGCTGGCTGAAGGAGACACCGGAATGCTGTCATTTCAGGGAACACGGTATCTGGGGTTTGAAAGAAATATCTGAAAGAGAATCAGTCTTTATTTTGTGTACTGGAATAATCTGAAGGAATATTGAGGAGGTTTGTTATGAATCTGTACATTCAGCAAAGAATTTTTACATGGGGAGATAAGTTCTCTATCTACGACGCAGCCGGAAATGAAAAATATTATGTGGAAGGCGAAATTCTCACCTTCGGAAAGAAACTCCACCTGTACGATCTTCGTGGTAATGAGTTTGCGTACATAGAACAGCAGTTGTTTACATTTCTCCCAAAATACGTGATCTACCGCAGCGGTGAGGAATTTGCAGAGGTGGTCAAGGAGTTCACTTTCTTCCATCCCGAATACACAGTCAATGGTCCGGGTTGGAGTGTTCACGGAGACTTCTTCGATCACGATTACGAAGTAACGGACGGAGATGCTGTCATTGCATCGGTTTCGAAGGAATGGTTCACTCTCGGTGATGCGTATGAAATCTCCTTTGGTGCAGATGTGGATGAAGTGGCAGCGCTTTCCGTGGTGCTTGTAATTGATGCCTGTATTGATGCGCAGCGGAATTAACAGAGGTTATCATGAATAAAACAAAAAGTTATTTGTTTTCATTCCTTCTTGGCATACTCACCGTAATCATCTGCCTTGCCATCGGCGATGGTCTGATCGGCGTTGCCGGTACGCTCGGTGAATGCGTTTACGATGAATCCGGCGAATTGATCGAATACGCCTTACATGTCAAAGATCCTACCGGAAGGATCATCTTCTGGAGTGGCCTTCTGCTTCTGCCGATGATTCTGGCGTACCAGATCCGTCCGAGACATACCTGGATCAACCTTCCGCTGTTTGTACTCTCTTGGTATATTCTCTCCGCCATTTTCGGTT
>JAFQGY010000002.1 GCA_017415325.1 Clostridia bacterium | reverse complement strand
CAGTACGTCCTTCCGCAGGGCCTTGACCGTTTCTCTGGCGATGATTTTGGAGCCGATGGCCGCCTGGATCGGTACTTCAAACAGCTGACGCGGGATATTGTCCTTGAGCTTTTCCGCGATCTTTCTGGCTCTGCCGTAGGCTTTTTCCTGGTGTACGATAAAGGTCAGTGCGTCCACCATTTCGCCGTTGAGCAGGAAGTCCAGCTTCACCAGTTCGCTGGGAACATAGTCTTCGAATTCATAGTCCAGGGACGCATACCCGCGGCTTCTGGATTTCAGGGCATCAAAGAAGTCGTAGATGATTTCGTTCAGCGGCAGCTTGTAGTGCAGTTCCACCCGCTCCGTATCGATGTATTTCATGTCGATGAAGGTACCCCGTCTGTCCTGACACAGATCCATGATGCCGCCCACATATTCGGTGGGGGTGATGACGGAGGCCGCCACGATGGGTTCCGCCGCCACGTCGATTTCGTCCGGTGCGGGATAGTTGGTGGGGTTGTCGATGTAGATGACTTCCCCGTTCTTCTTGGTGATCTTATAAATTACACTGGGAGCGGTGGTGATCAGATCCAGATTGAATTCTCTTTCCAGACGCTCCTCGATGATTTCCATGTGCAGCAGTCCCAGGAAGCCGCAGCGGAACCCGAAGCCCAGCGCAATGGAGGTTTCCGGCTCAAAGGAGAAGGCGGCGTCGTTCAGCTGCAGCTTTTCCAGTGCATCCTTGGTTTCGTTGTACCGGGCACCGTCCGCCGGATAGATCCCCGCATATACCATGGACTGTACCTTCTTGAAGCCGGGCAGCGGATCTGCGGCAGGGTTTGCTGCCAGGGTCACGGTGTCACCCACCCGGGTGTCGGATACATTCTTGATGGAAGCGGTCAGATACCCTACTTCCCCGGCGGTCAGAATACCGGTGGAACGCAGTCCGAAGGGTTCCATGGTACCCACTTCCACGGTATCGAATTCCGCACCGGTGTGCATCAGCCTGATTCTGTCCCCGGCCCGGAGAGTCCCCTCCATAACACGGACATATACCACAACACCCAGATAGCTGTTGTACACAGAGTCAAAGATCAGACAGCGCAGGGGAGCGTTTTCATCTCCCTCAGGGGCAGGTACATCCCGGATGATGGCTTCCATGACGGATTCGATATTGACGCCGGTTTTGGCGGACACGGCAGGACATCCTTCGGCGGGAATTCCGATGACGTCTTCGATTTCCTGCTGTACTCTGGGCACGTCGGCGGAGGGCAGGTCGATCTTGTTGACCACAGGGACAATTTCCAGATTGGCGTCCACGGCCAGATAGGCGTTGGCCAGGGTCTGTGCTTCGATCCCCTGGGTGGCGTCCACCACCAGCAGCGCCCCTTCGCAGGCGTTCAAGGAACGGGAAACCTCGTAGTTGAAGTCCACATGGCCGGGGGTGTCGATCATGTTCAGGGCATACACTTCCCCGTCGGGGGCGGTATAGTCAATCCGGACAGCACGGGCCTTGATGGTGATCCCGCGTTCTTTTTCCAGATCCATATTGTCCAGCAGCTGTTCTTCCATATCCCGCTTGGCAACGGTATTGGAAAATTCCAGAATCCGGTCGGCCAGGGTGGATTTGCCGTGGTCGATATGGGCGATGATGGAGAAGTTGCGGATGTGTTTCTGTTTATCGGTCTGAGGCATTGTTGCTCTCGCTTTCCTGTAGCATTTCGATAGTTTTGGTAATACTATATTATACCAGATAAACAGGGGGAAAATCAAGGGAAAATAAGAAATAAGAGGGTAGAAGTAAGAAATAGGGCATAGAAAAAACGGCATTTCAAAACGGAATCCGCTTCACACTGCGTTTCCTGGCCGAATCCATTTTCACTGACTTCCCGTGATTTCCCCGGAATTGTCACCCCAAACCTTTGTTTTCTCCCTTGACAACACGCCTGTTCTATTGTATAATGTATACAGAGAAGTAGTTTTATCTGCCAAAAATACAGAATGGGGAGGGAATGCCAGTGGCGCAGAACGGACATACCAGCAAACGAGGGCATACCCTGCCAATATATCCTGTATATCTCGTTTCTCCCAGCCGGGGCGCTCATCTGCTTCTGGAAGGCAGGCGGCTCATCTGTCTGGTACGGCACGGGCAGACCGACTGGAACCAGATCAAACGGCTGCAGGGCAGAGAAAACGTACCGCTGAACGAAACCGGCATCCGGCAGGCCTGTCACACGGCGGAGCTGTTCCGCAGAAGCGTTCTGTACGGCATCCGCTTCGGCAAAGTATGTACCTCCCCCCTTTCCCGGGCAGTGGACACGGCAGGATACATCCAGGCAGCCCTGAACGACCCGGCCATTCCCTGTGATGCGACAACACCGCCCCGCCCATCCGAGGAACTCTGTATACTGCCTCAGCTCATCGAACGGGACTACGGTTCCCTTTCCGGCCTGACGCTGGAAGAACGGCGACATCAGTATCCCGGCGGCGAACGGCAGGCAGGGGATGTGGAAAGCGTTCCCGCAGCGGCGGCCAGAATGTACAGTGCTTTTGACGACATGCTGGAAGCGGTTCCGGAACATGCCATCATCGGCGTAACCCACGGCGGTATTCTGAATGCCGTCTTTTCCCGTCTCACCACAGGAGAAATCGGCACCGGCAAATCCCTGACCGTGAACTGCAGCGTTTCCCTGATTGCGGCAGGCATCGGCTCCCCCATTCCTCTGGCCTACAACCTGCAGGAACAGGGCATTCTGGACTATCTGCGGAAGATGGTCTCTGCGGGAGCGGACTTTTAGAAAAGTAAGAAATCAGAAGTAAGAGATAAGAAGTATATCTATCCGGAAGAACGGCTTACAGATGTGGGGCGTTCTTTTTATTTTGGCAGAAAAACGCAAAAAACGGCTGCACAGATCAAAATCCATGCAGACCGTTCTTTGATGCAGAGTATTTCTTATTTCTTATCTCTTACTTCTTATATTTCAACAGTGCCGCGGTATACTTCCACAGCTTCGCCGGTCATGTATACATCGGAGGTAGCCTTGTCGTAAGAGATGGTCAGAGCGCCGCCCTTGAGGTGTACGGTGATGTCTCCGTCAGCGGAGCAGTAGCCGTTTTCGATGGCAGCGGCAGCAGCAGCGCAGGCACCGGAACCGCAGGCCAGCGTTTCGCCGGAACCACGTTCCCAAACCCGTACCAGCAGGGTGTGATCGTCAATGATGTGTACGAATTCCACATTGGTCCGTTCCGGGAAATGGGGGTCGTACTCAATGGAGGAACCGATGGCTTCCAGATCCAGTGTTGCCAGATCCAGGCCCGCTGCGGCCAGAGCCGGGTTGTCTTCCACGAAAATGACGCAGTGGGGGTTGCCCATGGATACAGCGGAGAAGGTATATTCATCGCTGCCCAGCGTTGCCTTGACGGACAGCAGCTTTTCCGCATCCAGTTCCGGGAATGCCAGCTTATCCGGTGCGAAGGAAACCTTGCCCATGTCGGCCTTTACCCGGACTACCTTGCCTTCCCGGGTGGTCAGTTCCAGATGGCTGATGCCGGAGGCGGTTTCCAGAGTCATCTTCTGCTTCTTCACGATACCGGAATCGTACAGGTACTTGGCCACGCATCTGGCGCCGTTCCCGCAGAGCTTCCCTTCGGAGCCGTCCCGGTTGAACATCCGCATCTTGGCGTCCGCCACCGCAGAGGGTTCGATGATGATGCAGCCGTCGCCGCCGATGCCGTAGTGCCGGTCAACAAACTTGATGGACAGGCCTTCCGGGTTTTCGATCTGCTTTTCCAGGCAGTTGAAGTAGATATAGTCGTTACCGCAGGTATGCATCTTGATGAAGTCCAGGCTGATCCGTTCTTCCCGGAGATCGTTGATGTCCACCAGTTCCGTGCAGTTTTCGTTCCAGCGGCTGGCAATGGAGTCTGCCACAGCCACAGCGGTATCCAGAGAGGTCAGACAGGGGATGGCATGTTCCACCGCCAGACGGCGCAGCTTCACGCTGTTCCGGGACGGGTCTCTGCCCTTGGCGGAAGTGGAGATGATATAGTTGACCTTGCCTTCCATAATCAGGGTAACGGGAGTGGTGCCGGATTCGCCCATGTAGTTCACAGGAGTCACCTTTACGCCGCTCTTGCGCAGCACTTCGGCACTCTTGGCAGTAGCATATACCCGGAAGCCCAGGTCGGCATACTTCTTGCCCACGCCGCCGATTTCCGCAAGGTCCGTGTCTCTGACGGAGATAAACACGCCGCCCTTGGCCTTCAGCTTATACCCGGCAGCGGTGAGCCCCTTGTACAGTGCTTCGCCGAAGGTACCGGCCAGACCCAGAACTTCCCCGGTGGACTTCATTTCCGGCCCCAGATGGGTATCCAGACCGGACAGCTTCTCGAAGGAGAACACGGGAACCTTTACGGCCACATAGGGAGAGTTGGGATGGAGTCCTGTGCCGCAGCCGATGTCCCGGAGCTTTTCACCCAGCATGCACCGCAGTGCCAGATCCACCATGGGAATGCCGGTCACCTTGGAGATGTAGGGCACGGTACGGGAGGAGCGGGGGTTGACTTCGATGACGTACAGATCGTTCTGGTAGATCAGATACTGGATGTTGATCAGCCCTCTGGTTTCCAGGGCCAGCGCCAGGTCACGGGTGTGGGAGATGATGATGTCCTTCATGTGGTCGTCCACATTCTGGGCAGGATATACGGCAATGGAGTCACCGGAGTGTACCCCTGTCCGTTCCACGTGTTCCATGATGCCGGGGATCAGGATGTCTTCCCCGTCGCAGATGGCGTCTACTTCCAGTTCGATGCCCATCAGGTACTTGTCGATCAGTACGGGGTTTTCGATGCCCTGGGACAGGATGATGTGCATGTATTCCCGGATGTCCGCTTCGTTGTAGGCGATGATCATGTTCTGACCGCCCAGCACGTAGGAGGGACGGACCAGCACAGGATAGCCGATCCGGGCAGCGGTTTCCAGCGCTTCGTCACAGGTCATGACGGTTTCGCCGGTGGCACGCTTGATGTTGTATTTGTTCAGCAGTTCTTCAAACCGTTCTCTGTCTTCCGCACAGTCGATCATATCGGGGGAGGTACCCAGAATCGGCACGCCTGCCGCTGCGATATGACGGGTCAGCTTGATGGCAGTCTGTCCGCCGAAGGCCACCACGGCACCCACGGGCTTTTCCATCCGGATGATGTTTTCCACGTCTTCGGGTGTCAGGGGTTCAAAGTACAGTCTGTCTGCGGTGTCAAAGTCGGTGGATACGGTTTCGGGGTTGTTGTTGACGATGATCACGTCATACCCGGCCTTCTTCAGCGCCCATACGCAGTGTACGGAAGCATAGTCGAACTCGATCCCCTGCCCGATCCGGATAGGCCCGGAGCCCACAACCATGACAGTACCCTTGTCGCTGGTATTGTGGTCGGCAATGTAGGGAGCGGCTTCGTCGTCTTCGTCGTAGGAAGAATAGAAGTAGGGGGTATTGGCCGCAAATTCGGCAGCGCAGGTATCAACAGTCTTGTAGGTGGCGTACATGTGCCAGGGCAGCTTGTCCATCCCGGAGATCCGGCAGATTGCCTTGTCCGGCCAGCCCATGAACTTGGCTTCGCGGTAGATTTCTTCGGTGAGATTGCCTTCTGCCAGACGGTTGTCCATCTTCGCCAGGTTTTCAATCCGCATGAGGAACCACATATCGATTTTTGTCAGCTCATGCAGCTTTTCGCAGGTCATAATACCGCGACGCAGGGCTTCATACACGAAGAAGATCCGTTCGTCGGTCTGATCCAGAATCAGTTCTTCCAGTTCGTGGTCGGCTCTTTCCTGATACCGGGGATGGTTCAGGGAGTCCACGCCCACTTCCGCCCCGCGGACAGCCTTCATCAGGGCCATCTCGAAGGAGGTACCGATGGACATGACTTCGCCGGTGGCCTTCATCTGGGTTCCCAGACGGCGGTTGGCGTATACGAATTTATCGAAGGGCCAGCGGGGGAACTTTACCACCACATAGTCAACGGTGGGTTCGAAGCAGGCCATGGTTGTGCCGGTTACGTTGTTGGGGATTTCGTCCAGATTGTACCCGATGGCGATCTTGGCAGCCACCTTGGCAATGGGATACCCGGTTGCCTTGGAAGCAAGGGCAGAAGAACGGGATACACGGGGGTTTACTTCGATAACGGCATACTCAAAGCTGTTGGGATCCAGAGCAAACTGCACGTTGCAGCCGCCGGTGATCTGCAGTTCTTCGATGATGGCAAGAGCCGCCGTCCGGAGCATCTGGTATTCCTTGTCGGCCAGAGTCAGGGCGGGAGCGGCAACGATGGAGTCCCCGGTATGCACGCCCACGGGATCCAGGTTTTCCATGGAGCATACGGTGATGACATTGCCGGCTGCGTCCCGGATTACTTCAAATTCGATTTCCTTCCAGCCGGATACGCACTTTTCAATGAGGATCTGGTGGATGGGGGAAGCGGCAATACCGCCCTCGGCAATGGTGCGCAGCTGCTCTTCGTCTGCAGCAATCCCGCCGCCGGTGCCGCCCAGGGTAAAGGCAGGACGGATGATCACGGGGTACCCCAGCTTGTCCGCCAGTGCCACCGCACCTTCAATGGTTGTAGTAATATCGGAAGGAATAACGGGCTGGCCGATCTTTTCCATGGCGTCCTTGAACAGCTGTCTGTCCTCGGCACGGTCGATGGTATCGGGAGCAACGCCCAGCAGACGCACGCCGTTTTCTGCGAGGAACCCTTCCTTTTCCAGCTGCATGGACAGGTTCAGACCGGTCTGGCCGCCCAGTGTCCCCAGCAGGCTGTCGGGTTTTTCTTCTTTGATAATCCGCTTGACCACATCCACGCTCAGGGGTTCCAGATAAATCTTATCGGCCATGGCAGCGTCGGTCATGATGGTAGCAGGATTGGAGTTGACCAGAACCACTTCGATTCCGTCTTCTCTGAGTACTTTGGCAGCCTGTGTTCCTGCATAGTCAAATTCGGCTGCCTGACCGATGACGATCGGACCGGAACCGATCAGCAGGACCTTACGGATGCTGGTATTTCTTGGCATACTTATCCCTCCGTTTGGTTCAAATGATATTCACCTGCGCCGGGAGCGGGCACACAGTCACACTTATCCCGTACAGGCATCATCCACTATTATACCACTTTGCCGGAGGAAAAAAAAGAGGTTTTCCGTAGTTTTTTTGCGCTTTTATGCGATTGTTGTCTTTTGCATAGTTTTTCCGGATACAGAGAGAATTTTTTGGGGATTTTCTTTTATGGTGTGCAAAAAAGAGGGCAGCGGAAAAAACCGTATGCCGCAGAACTCCACCGGCGGAAAAATCCCTCCTGCAGAGCTGCCATCCTCTGCTTATGATACGCCGGAGAACCCAAAATGGGAAAAACCACCAAATCAACTTCATAAGACCACCAAAAAATCCACTGTTTCACTCTTGCACTTTCCCCACCGGATGTGATACCATTATACTGAAGAAATTTGCGGCATAAAGACTTTTCCAGAACCGACATATATGGAAACCCGTCTGTTTACATATTTCAGAATATTCTGCGCTGTCTCCCGGACCGATCGTTTTTCCGGCGGGCAGCCAAGGAGGCTATATGGATATCACCACCCATGCGCCGGTCAAGATTTTTCTGGGCAACGATTGTCTGGAAACCGGCAGTTCCCTGTTCGCGCTGGGGAAAAAGGCCCTGATCGTTACCGGCCGTCACAGCGCCGATGCCTGCGGGGCCATGGCCGATCTGGACCGGATTCTCACCGGCCTGTCCATTCCCTATGCACGCTTTGCAGAAATCACCGAAAATCCCCTGGCCGAAACCTGTCATGAAGGCGGGCGGTTCTGCCGGGAAGAAGGCTGTGACTTTGTGATTGCGGCCGGCGGCGGTTCCGTACTGGACGGTGCCAAGGCCATTGCAGCCTATGCGGCCAATCCCGCAGCCGACGTGCTGGACATTTACGATGCCGAAAAGGTTTCCGCTCCCGGTCTTCCCCTGATCGCCATTCCCACCACAGCCGGCACCGGCAGCGAAGCGGCTCCCTATGCAGTGCTGACGCTCCCCGGCGGACAGAAGAAAAAGACCTTCAAGAGCCCCTGGAGCTGGCCGAAATACAGCTTTGTCTGCCCCAAGTACACCTACACCCTGTCCCGGGAATATTCCGTCAGCACGGCGCTGGATGCCCTGGCCCATGCCATCGAATCCTATCTGTCCCCCAAGTCCACGGAAGAGAGCCAGAGTGCCGCCGTGTTTGCCGCCAGAGAAGTCTGGGACGTGCTGTTTTTGAACCATGACGGCGAAGGCGAAAAGGATGCAGGCGGTTTCACGCCCCGTCAGAGACAGCGCCTGATGTACGCCGCCACAAACGCAGGGGTTGCCATCAGCTACACGGGCACCGGATTCCCCCACCCCCTGGGCTACAGCCTGACCCTGACCTACGGGATTCCCCACGGCAGAGCCTGCGCCATTTTTGAAGGAGCCTTCATCCGGTACAACCGTCTTGCCAAGCTGGGGAAGAACGCCATTGACGAGCTGGCCGTTGCCATGGACACCACCGTAGAGGAAATGGCTGTGCGGATCCCGAAAATGGCAAACCTGGATGACCTGACCATGACGGCGGAGGAAGCGGAACGGCTCATCGATCTGGTGGCGGGTGCGGGCAACTATCAGAACAGCCCCTATGTGATTTCCCGCGGGGAGATGTCCGATATTTACAGAAGACTGTTTGTACGGTAATTTTTCCGGGAATACTGGCTGCAGAGAGGGGATTTCTCACAGAAAAACGGGAAAGTTTTCCTTCAATTTACAAAAAAACTGTTGCCAAATCCTGCAAAATATGGTATAGTAATTGGTGGAAAAAAATCAAACATCCAAAAGAGGAGTAAAAAATATGACTTACAACAAGAAGACCGTCGAAGATATCGACGTAGCCGGCAAAAAAGTCCTGGTAAGATGTGACTTCAACGTGCCCGTAAAAGACGGCGTGATCACCGATGACAAGAGAATCGTCGGCGCCATGAAGACCATTGAATATCTGGTTGGCCAGGGTGCAAAGGTTATCCTGTGCTCTCACATGGGCAGACCCCACAACGTACTGGACGCTGAACTGAAGCTGGACAAGAAGGAAAAGAAGAAGATCGAAGCTCTGCCCGCTGAAGAACAGGAAGCTGCCAAGGCCGCTGCTCTGGAAAAGGGTGCAAAGGACATCACCAAGCTGTCCCTGAAGATCATCGCTGACGATCTGGCTGCCCGCGGTCTGAAGGTTACTCTGGCCAAGGACGTTGTAGGTCCCGACGCACAGGCCAAGGCTGCTGCTCTGCAGAACGGCGAAATCCTGCTGCTGGAAAACGTACGGTTCCACGCTGCCGAAGAAAAGAACGATCCCGAATTCGCCAAGGCTATGGCTTCCCTGGCTGAAATCTATGTAAACGACGCTTTCGGTACCGCACACAGAGCACACGCTTCCACTGCCGGTGTTGCTGACTATCTGCCTGCCGTATGCGGCTATCTGATCCAGAAGGAAATCGAAGTGATGGGCAAGGCTCTGGATGATCCGGCACGTCCCTTCGTGGCTATCCTGGGCGGCGCAAAGGTATCCGACAAGATCGGCGTTATCAACAACCTGATCGAAAAGGTTGACACCCTGATCATCGGCGGCGGTATGGCATACACCTTCTTCGCTGCACTGGGCAACACCACCGGTACCTCCATCTGCGAATCCGACAAGCTGGATCTGGCGAGAGATCTGCTGGCCAAGGCAAAGGCCAAGGGCGTGAACTTCCTGCTGCCTGTTGACAACGTAATCGCAAGAGAATATGCAGAAGACAGCGTATTCATGCGCATCTACTCCGACTCCATTCCGGACGGCTGGATGGGTCTGGACATCGGCGAAAAGACCCAGGAACTGTACTCCAAGACCATCATCGGTTCCGGTACAGTTGTATGGAACGGGCCCATGGGCGTTTCCGAATGGGAAAACTTTGCATCCGGTACCCGCGCTGTAGCCAAGGCTGTAGCTGAATCCGGTGCAATCTCCATCATCGGCGGCGGTGACTCTGCAGCGGCTGTTGAACAGCTGGGCTACGCCGACAAGATGACCCACATCTCCACCGGCGGCGGCGCATCTCTGGAATTCCTGGAAGGTCTGGAACTGCCCGGTATCGCATGCCTGATGGACAAGGAATAATTTCCGATACACTATTTTGTAAATCATAAGGTTGAGCGGGGGCCGGGATCACATGGGTCTCCGCTCTTTACCTGTCAGAACAATAAGGAAGGTAAGTAATAATGAAAAAAGAAGTACGCAAGGTTGTTATCGCAGGCAACTGGAAGATGAACATGACTCCCTCCGAAGCAGTGACCGCTGTAAAGGAAACCGCTGCTCTGGTAGAAGGCAAGACCGGCTGTGACGTAGTGCTGTGCGTTCCCTTTGTGGACATCGCCGTAGCTGCAGAAGCTGCCAAGGGTACCAACGTAAAGATCGGTGCGCAGAACGTACATTTTGAAGCCAAGGGTGCTTTCACCGGCGAATGCTCTGCCTCCATGCTGCTGGAAGCCGGCGCCGAATACGTCATCATCGGTCACAGCGAAAGAAGACAGTACTTCGGTGAAACCGATGAAACCGTAAACAAGAGAACCAAGGCAGCCCTGGCCGCAGGTCTGAAGGTTATCCTGTGCCTGGGTGAAGTTCTGGAAGAAAGACAGGCCGGCATCACCGCTGAAATCGTTTCCATGCAGACCAAGCTGGATCTGGCAGGCATCTCCGCAGAAGATCTGAAGAACGTCATCATCGCCTACGAACCCGTATGGGCCATCGGTACCGGTCTCACCGCTACTCCCGATCAGGCGGAAGAAGTCTGCGCCATCATCCGGAACGTTGTCTGCGGTCTGTACGGCTGCTGCGCTGCGGAAGCTCTGACCATCCAGTACGGCGGTTCCATGAACGATGCCAACGCTGCCGAACTGCTGTCCAAGGTAAACGTAGACGGGGGGCTTATCGGCGGTGCTTCTCTGGTTCCCGCCAAGTTCGCCAAGATCGTAGAAGCTGCTCAGTAATTTGATTTAACTGGAACTTTTGTGGAAGGGAACGCGGCTTTTTGAAAAAAGCCTGGCAAAAACTTTAAACAGGGGTTTGGCTGGGTATAGTTTCTGCAATTCGATCTGCACAGTGATTTGGGATCTCCAGGACATAAGGAATAGTGGAGCGAGTTCGCAGGGACCCGACCCTGCTCACGACAGATCATTTCTGATGGCGGGAATATAGTTTTTGTGTTTCAGCCTATCATATTCGTATACAATTTCTTTACAGGGGGAGAAGGCTTACCCATACGCCTCCTTCCTCTGTTTTGCTACAGGAGTTATTTATGATCGAAATCAAGGAATGCCGTTTTGAGTCCTTTTCCGTCATCGGGCTGGTGGGGGACAATTCTGCCGGGCCCCGGTATGTGGATGAACTCTGGCGGGCGATGAATGTCAAAGGGAAAGCCGTCATGCATCTGGCCAAAAAGGATGATGACGGACAGATCATGGGGGCATGGGGGCTGATGAACGATGAGACCCTCTCCTTCCTGCCGCCGGGAAAGAAAACCGAAAAGACCATTTATCTGGCGGGGATTGAAGTAGACAATGCGGCAAAGGCACCCAAGGGATTCACCAAGTGGACAGTACCGGCTTCCGACTATCTGTACGCACAGGTGGGACGGAACAAGCTGGATGTGATCAACGCCGTTCTGCAGTATGCCGGAGAAAACGGATGGGAGATTTCCGGGTGTCCCTTTGACTTCATGCCGCCGGATTCCCGTGGGGAGATGTTCATGTTCTTCCCGGTAAAGAAGCTGTAATCCGGCGTTTCCGGGAGAAATTTCCGCAAAACCCTTGCTTCTTCCCCTGGGGCATATGGTATGATAGGGATGAAAACACCATTTACCCGAAAGGATCGGACACATATGCGCATCAAGGAAGCTGCCGAACAGAGTGGACTGACGGAAAAGGCCATACGGCTGTATGAGGAAAAGGGACTGATCTGCCCCGCCATCACCGAGATCAACGGGAGAAAGTTCCGGGACTACGATGAACCAACTGTAGCACTGCTGAAAACCATCGGGGGACTCCGGCGGAGCTTTTTCTCCATTGAACAGATTGCCGCCATGCAGGAGAACCCGGACAGGATTCCCGAAATTTTCACGGAATACCGGAATGAGCTGAAAGAACAGTACGACCGGCTGGGGATGCTGATTTCCCGTGCGGATGAAATTCTGTCGCAGATCCCGGAAACGGATCCTGTGGAAAACACTGTCGTTACGCACTCTGCCCTGCGGGATGTGGGCACCCTGTCGGAAGCCATGACTGCAGTGACGCCGGTTGTGGTATCGGAGGAGATTCCGCCCTCCGCACCGCCTACAGGAAAAAGAGAAAAAGCAGAACTGCACTTCCACCAGTGGGACGAAGAGATTGCAACCGACGAGCGGGAGATTGTGTACCAGCAGTATCTGGAATACTACAGCCGGTGGGAGAAGCGGTATACAGCGGAGCTGGCTGTGGGACGGGTCTTCGACTGGATCGGACGCTATAAACGGATTGCCATTCCCGCACTGCTTGTGGGGGGTGTCTGTCTGTTTCTGGCATGGACAGGTGTATATGTGCCGTACAGTAGATCCTATGAAGGCTACCTGCTGATGCTGGATCAGTTTGTTTCCGATGAACCCTACCGGATCGAGCCTGTGTCTATTCAGTTGGAAGGAGAACGGTATTACCATCTCTGGTATAGAGACAGATTTGAAGGAAGACTGCTGATTGACGGGTATACACCCCATTCCTTCGGGCCAAACGGTTGGTACAGTATCGGGAACGGGGAAATCCAGTTCCATTATTATCACCGCATCATCGACCGGACCAGCGGATACGAAAACAGCATGATACACGGACTGCGGGGCGTTTCCCGGCTGATCAACAAAAACGATGATGAACTTGTGGCAGTTATGACATTCCCGGATACAGATGTATTCTGCGTGCAGGTCAGTACCACTGAAATCCCGCCGGAAGGAGAGCATTCCGTTGGCTACATGATCTTCCCTGCCGCAACGGAAGAAGAAGCACTGGATGCCTACTGGAACATCCTGCAGTCTGCATGGCAGAAAGAATACGATTACTGGGAAACCTTTTACGATTAACCAAAACCGAAAGGATAATCTATGGAAAACATTTTTGAATACAGCGACCTTGTGTACCTTGCCATACCATTGCCGGCAGACATCGCCGCACTGCATCACCAGGGTCGTTTTGAAGAAGAAATCGCCCGGATTGACCACCGGCTTGCCCTGACCCCGGACGAACCCATGAAAAAGCGGCTGGAGCTGGAAAAGTTCATTGCGGAAGGGCTGATGGACGACTACACCACAGACGAGCAGACC
Source organism: Clostridia bacterium (assembly GCA_017415325.1). Classification (GTDB taxonomy): domain Bacteria; phylum Bacillota; class Clostridia; order Oscillospirales; family CAG-272; genus UMGS1696. Next base: position 4,890 of record JAFQGY010000002.1, on the reverse strand, counting down.
CTTGTCCGGAAGATCAGAGAACGGTTCCCTTCCTTCACGAGTGAGCATCTGTATCAGATCATGGACATGGGCCACGCCGACTACATCATCCGTCCCGACGGGTACTATTTCCAGGACGCCGCCAGAAGCAACATTTTCAACTGCTGCAGCACCTTCCTGCACCGTCTGGAACAGGCCGACTACCGTCCTTCCGGCAACGAAAACGCCGATCTGCACGAAAACATCGCCATCATGCGGAAAAACGGCTACCGTGCTATCCGGTATACCGTCAGAGAATCTCTGTGGCTGGAAGACCGGAATGTCCGGGAAGGCAAGTGGTTCCGTGCCTGGCTGCCCTATCCCTGCGTGACGCCGGAAATCTCCGACATCAAGCTGCTGAAGGCCAGCCACATGACCCAGGTCACCGAACATCCCATCCGCACCGCCTACACCCAGTTCCTCTACCGGGCCGGAGAAAAGTATGAAATTGAAGTGGCCTTCACCAACCGTGCCGAATACCGGGACATCGACGAAGGCTGGGTAACGGACGCCCATCCCTACATGCCCCAGTATCTGGAAGAACAGTATCCCCACATCGTCTTCACCCCCTACCTGCGGATGCTGGAAAAGGAAATCACCGGCGGCAAGGGTTCTCCCCTGACAAGAGCACGCCGGATCTACGAATACATCACCCACAATGTGAAGTACTCCTACATGCGGGAATACCGGTACATCGACAACATTCCCATGTTTGCCGCTCTGAACCACCGGGGCGACTGCGGGGTACAGGCTCTGCTGTTCATCACTCTCTGCCGTATCTCCGGGATCCCGGCCAGATGGCAGTCCGGCAACTACATCACTCCCGGTCACATCGGCAGCCACGACTGGGCCCAGTTCTATGTGGCACCCTACGGCTGGCTCCAGTGCGACCCTTCCTTCGGCGGCGGCGCATACCGCATCGGAGACGATCTGGTACACGATTTCTATTTCTGCCACGCCGACCCCTTCCGGTACATCTGCTGTACGGAATTCCAGATGCAGCTGAACCCCGCCAAGAAGTTCATGCGGCTTGACCCCTACGACAACCAGAGCGGGGAAGCCGAATACGACGACATGGTCCTTCAGCCCGACGACGTATGTACATGGAAGGAAGTCGTAAGCGCGGAAGAAAAATAAGAAGTAAGAAATAAGAAGTAAACGGATGGAGAACGTTCTGCCGTAGTATGGAGCGTTCTCCTTTCTGTTTGCAAAAAAATGAACGCCCTGCCATTCAGTCACAGCAGGACGCTCGGATATCTCTGTATTTCTTACTTCTTATCTCTTACTTCTTACTTCTTACTCTACTCCCACCGCTTTCAGGTACATCTTCGACCATGTGGTGCTCAGTGCCGCCTGGACATTGTTCACGAACACAATATCCGTCAGGCCGTAGTCCTTCAGATGCTCATATACGTTCATATCCGTATACCGGACGTCCACCACGATGATATTGCCGTAGTGCTCACACAGGTACGGTACAAATGCGTTGCCGAAGGAGTCTTTCAGCACCAGAATGTTCTTGTCCTGGGGGTTTTCCGGGACGTTGATGACTGTGTAGGGATTGTCCCCGGCGATGAAGGAGACATAGTTGTTCCCGTAGGGAGTGATGCAGCTGTCGTATGTATTGATGCCGCCGTAGGAAGTGGTCACCGTCATGGTCATTTTCTTTTTGGTGGTCCAGCTTTCGATGGTGTCCTTGAAGTTCTTGACCCGGCTGTCCTTGGTGAAGGTGTACATGGACCCGCTGTAGTTGTCGTTGATGACGGAATAGTTCAGATCCTTCAGTTCCGTGGGCACCATATCCAGGGACTCTGCAAAAGCACGGTAGGCATAATAGGCTCCCAGCTGTGTCCAGTGGTGGTCACTCTTGAAGAACAGGTACTCGTCCCGGTGGGCATACATTTCACTGTACACGTCCACAAAGTTCACGGATTTGTCCATCAGGGCAGCCACTTTGTCCTGAATTTCCCCCTGATCCGAAATTCTCGCCTGTACAGAGGGGTTGTCGATGACCATGGAGGACACCGGCGTCATGATGACGTTCACCCGTACATCCTTGCCGAACAGGGATTTATAGTATGCCATGGTCTGGGCATAGTATTTCGCAGAGGATTCCGAATAATAGGCAGGTGTATAGACCCCGTCCCCGTAGATGAACATGCCGTTGGTCAGGAAGTCTGCTGTGGCGTTGTCCACATTCTGGGTCACGCTGGTCACCTTGGAAACGACGATTTTGCATTCCGCTTTTGCCTGATCCCCGGAGCGGCAGTACAGGGTACATTCCCCTTCCGCCACGCCTTTCACGTCGATCCCGCCGCCGGGATTTTTCGCAATGGCGGCGATATTCTTATCGGAAATGGACCAGGACACAGACGCGCCTTTCCCGTCGGAAGTGTCCACCGTGGCGTACACCACCGATCCGCTGCCGATGGTCAGCCGCACGGTCTCCCGGCTCAGGGTGATGGCGTTGACGGTCTGGGAGGGTTTGGTCTCCTGGGGTTCGGTTTCGGCGGGCTTTGTTTCATCGGGCTCGGTTTCCGCAGGTTTTGTTTCTTCGGGTTCCGTTTCCGCAGGCTCGGTTTCTGCCGGTTTCGTCTCAGCCGGTTCGGTTTCCGGAGGTTCCGTCTCGTCGGCTTCCGTTTCTGCCGGTTCGGTTTCCGGCACATCGGGATCTGCGGTGGTTTCGGTTTCCGTCCGGTTCATCAGCTTGTCGAAGGCCTCGGCCAGTGCTTCTTCATCGGATGCATCGGGGCCGGTCTGGGTCTGGTTTCCGGTCTGCAGCAGAGCAAACTGTTCCTCGCCTCCCATATCGTAGGGAATCCCCATCAGGGTATCCATTTCCTTGGCAGCGTCCACCAGCTTGTCTCTCCCCAGAAAGGTATCGGAGAAGAAAGACGACAGGCCGGAAAAATAGGATCCGTCTGTGAGGGCTGTCAGGGAAAACGCCGGAATCTTCGCCAACGTCCGCTGTTCCAGTGCGGATTCCGTGGGCCGGTTCGGCTGAAACAGGTTGGCCCCGGTGACAGCAGCAAACAGCACAGCCAGCACGATCGCCGTAATTTTGTCAATTTTTTTCATACTTTTTTATTCAATCCAAATTTTCTCTCATACAATTGCTCAGAACCGGAAGTACAGGAACGCACTGTAGGTATTCCCGGCCATCATCACGGTGCAGACCGCCAGCAGTCCCACCAGAATCAGCGTCTTGCCGATCCGCAGGATGCCATAGGATACGCCTTCCCTGCCCACAGCACTCTCCAGCCGCATGGTTCCTTTTTCGATCCATCTGCCAAGAGCCGGGGCCACGGGACAGGCCAGCACGCACGCCGCCAGCAGCAGCCACAGATGCTCATACAGCACCGACGCCGTGTACATATCGGAAAGACCTGTGGTGCCGATGCCGATCAGGTAGCCCAGGTTTTTCAGAAGGTCGTGGTCGAAATAGAAGATGGCAAAGCCCACCACGGTGATGAGGATGGTATAGACATGGGACACCACCCACTTGCCTGCCCGGGAAAGGTACACCAGAATCGGCGGACACTCCGGCCAGCTGTCATCGGGACGCTGCTTCAGGAAGGGCAGGAAGGAGGACTTTTCCCAGGTCAGAAGCACCCCATAGAACAGCCCCCACAGGATGAAGTTCCAGGATGCCCCGTGCCACAGCCCCGTCAGGAACCACACCACAAAGATATTGCGCATCTGGTCATGCCGGTTGCCGCCCAGGGGGATGTACACATAGTCCCGGAAGAAGGTACCCAGAGACATATGCCACCGCCGCCAGAATTCCGTGGCAGAGCCGGAGATCAGGGGATAATTGAAGTTCTCCAGGAACCGGAAGCCGAACATTTTCCCCAGCCCTATGGCCATATCGGAATAGCCGGAGAAGTCGAAATACAGCTGCAGGGTATAGAACACAGCCCCCAGCCACCGGCCGCCCACCGTCACATCGGACAGGCTGTACAGCATGGTCACCGCTTCGCCGCAGTGGTCCGCAATCCAGATCTTCTTGGCAAGCCCCAGAGAGAACCGGAAGGCTCCGTCCAGCAGCAGCGGCACATCCACCGTCCGGTCGTCCAGCTGATCCTCGATATCCTTGTACCGGACAATAGGCCCGGCAATGAGCTGCGGGAACAGGGACACATACAGAAGCAGTCTGGGGAAAGACTTCTGCACAGGTGCATCCCCCCGGTATACGTCGATCACATAGGACATGGTCTGGAAGGTGAAGAAGGAAATCCCAATGGGCATCACGAAGGATATCACCGGTATGGTGACGTTGAAAATGCCGTTGACGGTGGAAGTCAGGAACCCCAGGTATTTGTAGAGCACCAGTACCCCCAGATTGGCCGTTACCGCCAGAATGAGCCACAGTTTCTTTCGATTCTGGGAAACCGTCCGGTCAATGGCCAGCCCGAAACCCCAGTCCGCCAGCACAAGCCCGATCATCAGGAACACATACAGCGGTTCCCCGAAGGCATAAAACAACAGCGAAAAGGCCGTCAGCACGCTCCGCCGCCAGAAAGAATTGGGCCAGATATAGTAGAATAAAAATAAAAAGGGCAGAAACCCATATACAAAAATCAGATTGGAAAATGGCATGGTTTTTAGTTCCGCTCCGTTTGGTACCTCAGAATTTGCCGAAAATTCGTACTTTATAAGTATACCATATTTCCGACAGGTTGTAAAGTGAAATTTCTGTTAATACGGGGGAGGTATTCTTTTGTTTCTTTTGGTTCTTTTGGTTCTGCTTACAGAGGTGTGGTTTTTACTAAGACATTAGCAGGGGGATTTTGATGTTTGTTTTGCTTACAGCGGTGTGGTTGGTACGATGACCATCGTAGGGGGTGTCCTTCCGGACGGGACTCAGAGGAT
>JAFQGY010000419.1 GCA_017415325.1 Clostridia bacterium | reverse complement strand
CATCGGAACCAGTGATGGAGAGGGTCTGGGGTTCGGTGTCGGTGACGGTGATGGTGTATTCTTCCGGGCGGTTTTCACCTTTGTGGGGGGCATGGGGATTTTCGTCGCCGATGCCCAGGAAGATGCACCGTCCTTCCGGCAGCAGGGTGCCCGGCAGAGCGGCGGAGGCTTCCAGTATGCCCACGGGGACAGTCAGATCCAGATGTTCTTCGATGGCGGCTTTCAGGCGGTGGGCGGCTTTCTTTTCCAGTCCGCTGTATTTGCCGCAGACAATAGTCCATTGTGTCATGACAGGCCTCCTCCGTTATCCGAGAAACTGTTTATGCCAGGTCAGGAAGGTGTATACCGTCCAGATTTTTCTCTGGTTCATGGCTTTTCCGTCCCGGTGGTCGTCCAGCAGCTTTACCAGTTTTGTGGTATCAAAATACTGTGCTGCCACAGGGGAGGTGAAGTCGGCTTTGATCCGGTCGTAGATGCCCTCCGCCTTCACCCAGTCCCGGATGGGTACCGGGAAGCCTTTTTTGGGACGGTTTGCCCACTGGTCCGGCAGGGTTTTGTTTGACGCGGTACGCAGGACAGATTTGGTGGTGCTTCCCCGGAGCTTGTAGGACACGGGCAGTTCTCCCGCTTCTTCCATGACCAGCTTGTCCAGGTAAGGTACCCGCAGTTCCAGAGAATGGGCCATGCTCATTTTGTCGGCTTTCAGCAGGATGTCCCCCGGGAGCCACAGGTGCATGTCCAGATACTGCTTCTTTTCCGCTTCCGGCAGATCCTTTACACGGTCGTACACAGGCATGGTCAGGTCGGATACGGACCAGCCTTTCCGGTATTCGGGCTGCAGAATGTCCAGGGCTTCCGCTTCCGGGAACACCAGCGCCTGACCGATGAAATATTTTTCCGGGATGCCGCTGCCTTTGATCAGAAAATCGTGTCCCTTGAAGTAGGGCAGTCCGGCGGCCACGTTTCCGGCAAGACGGCGCAGGGGAGCGGGGACTTTCTTGTATTTCTGCATCATGGGAGAGTCGGCATACCATTCGTATCCGGCGTAAATTTCATCCGCACCTTCCCCGGACAGCACTACGGTCACGTGCTCTGCCGCCAGTTTGGCAAGGAAGTACAGCGGTACGGAGGAGGGGTTGGACTGGGGTTCGTCCATGTGGTACTGGATGGTGCCGAAGGCGTCCAGGCATTCATCGGCGGTGAGATGGCGCCACAGATGCCGGATGCCGAGAATTTCGGACAGAGCCTTGGCCTCGCCGGTTTCGTCGAATTTTTCGCCTCCCGCAAAGCCTACGGAGAAGGTGTTTTCCGGCATCAGGCAGGCGGTGATATAGCTGGAATCCACGCCGCCGGACAGGAATGCTCCCACAGGCACGTCGCTGATCCGGTGTGCCGCTACGGATTCCCGCACCCGGGCGTCGATCTGCTCGGCACAGGCTTCGTAGGATGCGGCGGTTTTCTGACGGAAGTTCACGTCCCAGTAGCGCTCTTTGGTGAAGACGCCGTTTTCCCAGGTGAACCAGTGGGCGGGGGGCAGTTTGTATGTGCCCTTGAAGAAGGTTTCTTCTCCGGCGGAATACTGGAAAGTCAGGTAGGATCGGAGGGCATTGGGATTCATTTCCCGGACAAAATCCGGATGTTCCAGAAAACTCTTGATCTCGGAGCCGAACAGGAATGTACCCTCTTTCGGGATGGTATAATAGAAGGGCTTGATGCCGAAGGGGTCTCTGGCACCGAAGAGGCGGTTGTGCTTCCGGTCGTGGATCACAAAAGCGAACATCCCCCGGAGCTTTTCCACGATTTTTGTGCCGTATTCCTCGTACCCGTGGAGGATTACTTCCGTGTCGCAGCGGGTTTTGAACACATGTCCCGCTTCGATGAGCCGGGTGCGCAGTTCCATGAAGTTGTAGATTTCGCCGTTGAATACAATGACGACAGAGCCGTCTTCATTGTACATGGGCTGGGAACCGTCGGCCAGGTCGATGATGGAAAGGCGGCGGAAGCCCAGTGCTACGGGAGACAGATCCCCTTCTTCGCTGAGGTAGAATCCCCCGGAATCGGGGCCCCGGTGGATGATCCGGTCTGCCATGCGTCCCAGCACTTCCCGGCGGTTGGCGATCATGCCGGTGAATCCGATAAAACCACACATATATACGATAAACTCCCTTTTTGGTTTCTGTTTTGTATCATTATATTATACCACAGGTAGTGTGGAAAATAAAGAGGAAGGATGAAAATAAATAAGAAATAAGAGATAAGAAGTAAGAAATATATGCTGTACTCTGCACAGGCGGCAGACCATGGCATCTCTTATCTCTTTGTTTCTCATCTCTTGTCTTTCCTGTATTCCGTAGGGGTGACACCGGTGTGTTTCCGGAAAGCGGCGGCGAAGTGCTGGGCGGAGGAATACTGCAGAAGGGCGGCGATTTCTCCGATGGACATGACGGTACCTGTCAGCATCTTGCAGGCGGCTTCCATGCGCTTGTGCAGGACATACTGGATGGGGGTCTGGCCGCATTCGTCCCGGAACAGGCGGATCAGGTGCATTTTGGCATAGCCGAACTTTGCCGCCAGCGCATCCAGATGGAGATCCTCGTACAGGTGGCTGTCGATGTAGGCCTGCATCTGCCGGGGGATACTGTCTCTGGTGGGATCCGGGGGGAACAGGACGGGGGCCATGGTGCGCAGCAGGATGGTATGCAGCAGGGAGGCGGCTTCGGCACAGGTCTGGGGATCGTCCCGGCCTTCCGTCAGCAGATCCCGCAGTGCAAGACATTCCGGCAGGGCGGGGGAGGGGGCGATATACAGATCCGGGATCCGGTACAGGGAGAACAGGCTGTCGGTCAGGGGGCCTTCCGTGAGAAACCAGAGGCGGGTACAGGGGTGATCTCTGTCCGACCAGATGGTAACCGGGGCTTTGCCGGCGAGCAGCAGGAGCTGTCCTTCCGAGACCGGATGGATGCTGCCGTCCGTTTCCAGGCTGACATATCCGCTGCCCTGCAGAATGTATTCGATCCGGCAGCCGTCGTCGGGAGTGTGGCGGATCCGCCGGAGGGTGGAGGTGTCACTGCAGCCGGCCTGCAGAATGGTAAACAGTTCTCCTCCCGAAAACGGCCGGCGGAGATAGGCGGTCTGGTTCTGTTCCATGGAGGATCCTTTCGTCATACGGGAAATTTCTGTGGGGGAAAGTATACTCTTCTGATAGAAAGTATACGTGTTTTTTGCCGGAAATGCAAGAGTTTTCTGAAATTTTCTGCGGAAACCTATTGACAGTCAAGCGAACGTATGATATACTACTGGTACAGGAAAGCTGGTTATCCAGCAAAGTGATGAAACGCAAGGGAGGTGCCTTATGGAAAAGGGAACCAAAAAGGGCGGCCGCACAACCATCAGCAGCCGGTATATTCCGGGTACCGTTGTGGATCGATCCAAAATGAACGGAGCAGCCGGGGAACCGTTTCTGGACAAGGTATTTTATATCACCGAAGGGATTATGCTGACCCAGATCCGGGAGATCACCGGGATTGACGGAACCACACTGCAGAACTGGCTGAAACGGGGCTGGGTGGCCAGTCCGAAAGGAAAGTATTATACAAAGGAGCATCTGGCGAGAATTCTGCTGATTGCCATGATGCGGGACACCATGCAGCTGGCCAGAATCGCACAGGTGCTGTCCTACATAAACGGCCGGGTCGGAGACGCTGCGGATGACATCATTCCGGAAAGCGTGCTGTACGACTATGTATGCCGGGCGGTGGATGTGCTGGCGGACGGAGAGTCTGCCGGGCTGAACGATCTGGATACGGTGGTGGAACAGGTGGTGGAGAGCTACGAGGAACGGGTTTCCGGGGCCAAAAAACGGCTGTCCCGGGGAATTTCCGTCATTGTAACGGCATATTATTCCACTCTGGTAAAGAACCATGCGGAAAACATGATTGACGAATACTGCGGGGAACTGACGACCAGATGATGCGGAGAAACGCAGGATCGGCAGAGGGCAATTCTTTTGAGAAGATATGATACAGAAAGGAAGACTGTGATATGATTGCTTGGTGGAACAGTATGGATCTGGCGGCGCGGATTTTTGCGATTGTGGCAATTCCGTCCACGCTGGTGCTGGTGGTACAGACGATTCTGTTATTCTTCGGATTTGACGAAGAATTTGACGGAGATGCGGACATTCCCGGGGATGACGGCATGGTGCTGTTCTCGCTCCGGGGGATCATGGGCATGGCGGCTGTGGGCGGCTGGAGCGGACTGGTGCTGTATCAGACCGGCCTGCCTCTGGGACTGGCGGTGATTCTGGCTGTGATCTTCGGATTCATGGCGCTGGTGGGCATTGCGTGGCTCATGAAGGTTTCCATGAAGCTGCAGTCCAGCGGAAATCTGGATCTGGGGTACGCCATCGGGAAGGTTGGTACGGTATACATACCCATTCCGGCGGAAATGAAGGGCACCGGGAAGGTGAACATTACCCTGCAGGAACGGCTGGTGGAAGTCAATGCGGTGACTGCATGTGACAGAAAGCTGGCAACCGGCGAAAGTGTGCGGGTAGTCGGAACGGACGAAACCGGCGTGCTGGTGGTGGAACCGTTTGCAAATTGAGAAGGCAGAAATCAGAATTCAGAATGACAGAGATTCTGCGGGGCGGCATTTTGGCTGACAGAACAGAGAAGGACAGAATGGATTTTGCAGATGTCCGCTGTGGGGTTTCTTCAGTATACAGCAGAAAATAATACTCAGGAGGTATATGTAATGCGTATGTTTGCTTCAGCAATGATGTACGGGGCCAGCTTTACGGCGCTGGTGCTGGTTTGTGTGGTGGTACTGCTGATTCTGACCACCATGATCGTGATTTTTTCCCGGTACCGGAAATGTCCTTCCGACAAGGTACTGGTGATTTACGGTAAGGTCGGATCCGGGCAGGATGGGGCTTCCCGTTCTTCCAAGTGTATCCATGGTGGGGCGGCCTTCATCTGGCCCGTGATTCAGGCGTATGAATACATGGATCTGACGCCCATTTCCATTTCCGTGGACCTGCGGAATGCTTTGTCCAAGCAGCACATCCGGGTGGACGTTCCTTCCCGGTTTACGGTTGGTATCTCCACGGAAAACGGGGTTATGCAGAATGCGGCGGAACGGCTGCTGGGGATGAAGACCGACGACATCAAACAGGTTGCGGAAGATATTATCTTCGGTCAGATGCGTCTGATCATCGCCACCATGGACATCGAAGAAATCAATGCGGACCGTGACAAGTTCCTGGAAGCCGTTTCTTCCAACGTGGAAACCGAACTGAAGAAAATAGGGCTGCGGCTCATCAACGTGAACGTCACCGACATCACAGATGAATCCGGCTATATCGAAGCGCTGGGGCAGGAAGCTGCTGCACAGGCCATCAACACCGCCAAGGTATCCGTTGCGGAAGCCGAAAGAAGCGGTGCCATCGGGTCTGCCGAAGCCGAACGGGAAAAGAGAATCCGGGTGTCCCAGTCCAACTCTGCCGCTGTGGCCGGGGAAAACGAAGCCAAGGTGCAGATTGCGGAATCCGAAGCTATCCGTCGGGAAAAGGAAGCGGAAGCCATGAAGCGTGCCATCGCTGCGGAAAACATCCAGACCGCAAAGGCACAGGAAGAATCCTATGGGGCACAGCAGGCTGCTGAAATTGCCAGAGCCAATCTGGAACAGGCAAGACTGGAAGCCGATGTGCTGGTAAAGGCCCAGATCAAGAAGAAGGAACTGGAACTGCAGGCAGAAGCGGAAGCCGAACAGATCCGCCGGAAGGCCAAGGGGGAAGCGGACGCTACGCTGCTGAAGATGCAGGCGGAAGCCGACGGTCTCAGAGAAATCCTCATGAAGCAGGCCGAAGGGTTTGCGGAAATCGTCCGTTCTGCAGGCGGCGAGTCCAACGATGCGATCCGTCTGATGCTGGCCGACAAGATGGAAGAGCTCACCAGAATCCAGGTGGACGCCATCAAGAACCTGAAGATCGACAAGATCACCGTATGGGACAACGGCGCACAGACTGCCGACGGCAAGGGGACCACGGCAAACTTTGTGTCCGGGCTCATGAAGTCCATCCCGCCCATGAACGACATGTTCAACATGGCCGGTATGCAGCTGCCGGAATTCCTGGGTAAGCCCGTGGAAGAAGCGGCAGAAGAAGAGCAGAAATAAGAGATAAGAAGTAAGAAATATCCGGATATGCTGTGTGCTGCGGTATGTCTGTGTGAGATATGGGTAAGGAATAAGAGACAGCGGCAGGTTTTCTCTGCATCTCTTATTTCTTACCTCTTACTTCTTATTTCCCCTGTATATTTCTTCCGCAATCCGGGCATCCTTTCTGTGGGGTGATGGACTTTGCGGAAGGATTTTGTGCCGGTGCGGGAATATGTGTTTACAGCCGGGGTAGGCGCTGTGGTGTATGCGTTTCTGGAGATTTTCTGGAGAGGGTATACACACTGGTCCATGATGGTGGCGGGAGCGGTTTCGGCTGTGCTGCTGTACTGGATCCGGGAGCATCTGGGAAGGGCGCCGCTGTTTGTGCGGTGTTTTTTGGGGACTCTTGGGATCACGTTTGTGGAATTCTGTATCGGATGTATTGTGAATCTCTGGTGGAAACTGGAGGTCTGGGATTATTCGGCAATGCCGCTGAATCTCATGGGGCAGATCTGTCCGACATTTTCTGTGATGTGGTTTCTGCTCTGTGTACCGGCATTCTGGCTTTGCGGACAGATACGGGAAAGGTTGAGAGAAAAATAAGATGTAAGAAGTAAGAAATAAGAAGTATGCGGAGTCATGGGATTTCCTGGTACTTCACGCCTCTTATATCTTATTTTTACATAAAGGATGTATATACTATGGAGAAGAGACCGGGCGGGGTGGGACGTGTTGTCAAGAAAAAGGCGAAGCATATGGGGCGGGAGTGGCTGAAACGGCTGCTTACGGCCCTTGTTTCCATGCTGCTTTCCATATTCGGCACCTATTCCTATGCCCAGACAGGGAAGGTGATTCCCCGGCGGGAACTGCTTTCCGGAACGGCGTCCTTTCATTTCATTGATGTGGGACAGGGGGATGCCACGCTGATCCTGACCGGGGATGCGGCGGTGCTGATTGATACGGGTACAGGGGATTCTGCGGGGGCGCTGACGGCATATCTGAAAACCTATGTGGGACGGCTGGACTATCTGATTCTGACCCATCCCCATGATGACCATGTGGGCGGAGCGGACGAAGTGATGGACTCCATTCCGGTGGGACGGGTACTGATGCCGCTGGTGGAACATAACGGATATACGGAGAGTCTGATGAGACAGGCGGCGGAACGGGGGATTCCTGTATTTGATGCAAAGCTGGGCGGACAGTATGCGGCGGGGGATATTACCTGCACGCTGCTGGGGCCTGTGCGGAAGGATTATGAGAATCTGAACGATGTGAGTGCGGTGGTTCGGGTGGATGTGGGCGGTGTGTCCCTGCTGGTGTCCGGAGATGCGGAGCTGGAAGGGGAGACGGATGTGCTCCGGGCCAACGATCCGGCACTGCTGGACTGTGACATCTATCAGGTGGGGCATCACGGGTCGTCCACCTCCACATCGCTGGAATTCTATACGGCCATATCACCGGATCACTGTGTGATTTCCTGCGGGTACGGGAACTCCTACGGGCATCCGCATACCACGGTGCTGCAGCTGCTGACGCTGTCGGGGGCACAGATATACCGGACGGATACGGAGGGGACGATTGTGCTGGACACCGATGGGGAGACTGTCACCAGACGCGGCAGTATGACCTGGGAAACGGAAGCGGAATCTGCGGCATGACAAAAATGAACAGACGTAAATTTTGAAATTTTGAATTTTCTGTTGACAGACACTGTTTGCATATGGTATACTGTAAACACTTCCGGGCTTTTGCGGAAAATTCCGGAAAATATTGTATAGCAAGGAGAAAACCATGAAAAAGTTCTTTTCTCTGACCCTCTGTGCACTGCTGGCCGCTCTGTGCGTGCTTCCCGCTGCGGCTGATGTTCCCTATGCAACCGCTACTGCCGGTACCGCTGTTGTGGACGGTGTGATCGAAGAAGCCTGGGACGTTGCCGAAACCTATACTGCCAACGCTCTGAAGGACGGTACCGATGAAGGGATTACCACCGAATGGAAGGCAATGTGGGACGCCAAGAATCTGTATCTGCTGATCGAAGTTTCCGGCGACAAGGATCACTACACCGGCTCCTCCCAGTCCTGGGGTGACGGCGTGGAAGTGTACTATGACATCCAGAACTCCGATGCGGACAACTATGAAACCGACGACGGCATCATTCAGCTGGGCTGGAACGTTGCTGACCTGACCAACACGGCATACATGGGCACCGAAGCCGGTGTGGCTGCTGCTCCTGGCAAGTACAAAATCGCATGCACCGAAAAGGCTGACGGCTACATCTACGAAATCTCCTTCAACCTGGTTGACTTCTGCAAGAGCTTCACCATGTCCGAAGGCGCTGTGATCGGTCTGGAAATCCAGGTAAACTCCAAGAACGCTGAAGGTGACGGCAGAACCTCCGCTTACGGCTGGGCTGACACCGACAACACCGCATGGCAGTATCCCTACATCATGGGGGATTTGGAACTGGTTCCCGCTCCCGTTGTGGAAACCGTTGCTGCTGCAGCTGTGGAAGAAGTTGCCGCTGCTCCCCAGACCTTTGATATGGGTGTGGTTGCTGCTGTTGCCGCTGTAGTATCTGCTGCCGGCTACGCAATCTCCAAGAAGAGATAAGTACGGATCAGAAATATCTGCAATAGAATTCGGCCCGCCGGATGGATGAAATGGATCATACCATTCGGCAGGCCGTTTTTTTGCTATTTCCGATATTCATTCATGTCGAGATCGGACAGGTACTGGTTGTAGTATTTCAGGTATGGGGATGGGTTTTCGGCAAAGTCATGCCAGCCGGCAGCGAGAATTTCATAGGCGATCTGCATATCGGTTTCACATTCTGCGGGATGGTTCAGCCGTTTCTGGCAGGCGGCGCGCTGCATATGAAAGCTCCAGTGGAAGGTCTGCATGCCGTCCCACATGTATTTGTCCTCGTATTCTCTGTCCGGGAAGGTGAAGGCGGTCAGTACGGTCAGTCCCCGGGTGAAGGCAATGATGGCTTCTTCGTATCTGCCCAGCTCCAGTTCCGCTCTGCCTTCCAGATCACAGGCGATGTACAGATCCTGCAGGTGGGCACAGCGCATCCAGATGGCGGCATCCCGTTTGTCCCGGCCGGTGAGACGGAAGGCTTTGGCGTCGTTTTTCAGGGTTATGCTGTCCGGGAGGGTATCCAGTACCGCTTTGGCTTCGTCATATCTGCCCAGTTTCAGCAGAGCGGCGGCCTGGTTGTCCTTCATGGAGCAGATGTTGACATAGTCCCGGCTTTCCCGGATGATCTTTTCCGAGAGGGTCACCATTTCTTCCAGATGGGCTGTATTTCCGGTTTCCCGCAGGTCGTATTCGTAGGCGTCCAGCAGGCAGGAAAGGAGAGTTTCGTTGTCCGGATAGGTTTTCAGTGCCTGACGGACGGTTTCGATATAGCGGGGCGTGTCGTCGAAAAAGTATACTCTGGCCTGTTCCAGAAGAGAGTCGATTTTGGACTGGATGGTGTGGATATCGTAGTCGAACAGGGTATCCATAGATATGGAAAAATAGGCGGCGATGACGGGCAGGAGGGCAAGGTCGGGGGAAGAGGTGCCCATCTCCCATTTGGAGACAGCCTGCGGGGTGACGGACAGGGCTTCGGCAAGGACTTCCTGGGTGATGCCTTTCTGTTTCCGCAGCTGACGGATTCTGCTGCCGATCTGGATTTCGTTCATGACAGGTTCCTTCTTTCGTTGAGATACTGCACAGGCCTGATGCTGTCTGTATTATACCAGAGCGGAACCGGTTTGGCAATGGAGCGGTTTTTGGAAAAATTTAACTGTCGGTTGTGATGGTTGAGGAATACAAAAATAAGAAGTCAGAGCAGCTCCGGCTTCTTATTTCGGGCAGATATGACAGCGCGGTGTGCGCTTTTTTTCGTTTCCGGGGTGGTATACTGGTTACATGGTTCTGTCAAACAGAGTTTTGTCCAGCAGAACACCTTTTTCCGTCAGCTTTTTCTGCAGGTCGGACACAGCAGGGGCGCATCCGGTTCTGGCCTGCATGGCGGCGGCGACACCTGCGGCTTCTCCCGTTACAGCACAGGTGGGGATTACCCGGGTCAGATCCCAGCCGGAGCGGTCGGCGGAAACACAGCGGCCTGCGGCGTACAGATTGTCATAGGTTTCGGCCTTGCAGCAGCGGTAGGGGATGCTGTAGCGTTTGTGGCTCTTTTTCCAGTTGCCGATCATGCCGATGGCGTCCTCAAACCATACCCGTTCGTGGTTGTCTTCCGAAAATTCCATGGAGGTGGACAGACGGCGGGTGGTGCGCAGACCGTGGAAAGCGGGGATCAGCAGGGGGAAATGGCTTGGGTTCTGTTCCCGTTTTCTGGCGGCGTCATCCAGAATGAAGCGGTGCATATCGGTCATGTGGCGGCTGATGTCCTCCAGATCCAGACCGTTATAGTGGGGCTTGTCTTCGGCGGGAGTGGGGTAGTAGCTGTCGCTGTTGCCGTGGAGCTGCAGTTTCCCGGTGCCGCCGGTGGTTCCGTCAAAGGAGAAATACCATCCGGTACGGCTGTTGTGGGCGAATTCCACGGTTTTTTCCCCGGCAAAGGCGCACAGGTCGGCATCTCCTGTGGCGTCGATAAAGGCTTTGGCAGTGAGTTTTACAGGGCCTCGCTTGGTGTCCACGGTGACAGAGGTGACTGTGTTTTCAGTGGTTTCGACAGAAGCAAGGCGGGCGTCATAATAGATGGTCACACCGGCATCCAGAAGCAACTCTTCTGCGGACAGCATCATGGGAGCGGCCTGATACCGGATTTCATACCGCTTGCCGGCGCGTTCTTCGATGGTGGTGGTGTTTCTGTTTTTCCAGACTTCCGGGATGGTACCGGGGCCGTATTTCAGGGAGGCCAATGCCAGTTCTTCGGAGATACCGCCGCTCATGAGTACACCGTCCCCGTCGCACAGAGGGAGATAGATCACAATGAGCCCCAGTGTGGCAAGGCCGCCGAGACAGTATTCCTTTTCCAGCAGACAGGTGGAGGCACCTTCTCTTGCTGCTGCCAGTGCCGCTGCGATTCCGGCAATTCCGCCGCCGCAGACGATTACATCAAAATTGGTACGCATATGCATTCCTCCGGATGTTGGATGTTGTTGTGTTTATTATATCGGATCGGAGGAGGATTTGCAAGTGGATTGGGGAGAATTTTCGGGTGGACGGAAGAAAAAAGCCTGCCGGGCAGAGACAGACTTTCCTCTTTGTGCGGAGTTTGCAGCGGGATTTTTGGTTCAGCGGATTTTATATTTCAGCCGCATGTTGTCGGCGATCATGGCGATGAATTCGGAATTGGTGGGTTTGCCCCGGCTGTTCTGGATGGTGTAGCCGAAGTAGGCGTTGAGGGTGTCCAGATCGCCTCTGTCCCAGGCTACCTCGATGGCATGGCGGATGGCCCGTTCCACACGGGATGTGGTGGTCTGGTATTTCTTGGCTACGGAAGGGTACAGCACTTTGGTGACGGAGTTGATAATGTCGCTGTCCTGGATGGTCATGAGAATGGCGGTGCGGAGATACTGGTATCCCTTGATGTGGGCGGGGACGCCAATCTGGTGGATGATTCTGGTGACCTGGGCTTCCATATCGCCGTCTTTGTCCGGTTTGTCGGCGGTGGGTTCGGCGGCGGTCTGGCTGTTGTCCCGGTTGCGGCAGATGGTTTCGATACCGGCGGTCAGGTTGGCGTAGTCCACCGGCTTGGGGATACACAGCATGGCACCGGCCCGGTTGGCGTCCATGTAGATATTGGTGGAGGGCATCGGTACCAGGATGACAAAGGCCGGCGCATTTTCCGGATCTGTTTCACTGCATCGTTTGATCAGGCTCAGTCCGTCCACGCCGCTCAGCCAAAGATCCGCCACAACGATGTCATACCCGCCCCGGCCGATCATGCGCAGGGCTTCCTCTCCGTTTCTGGCTTCCTCTACGGTTGTATGTTCTCTCCGGCGCAGACTTTCCCGGCAGCTTTTCCGGATTTCCCCGTTTTCGTCTGCGATCAGTATTTTCCATTCTCTTTCCATGCGTTTTTTCCATACCCTTTCTGTTTGGTCAGTTTTTCTCTCTGGTTTTGAAGTAACCTTATTTTACCATAAATGGAAATAATATGCAATAGCATGAAGGGAAGAAAGTTTACCAAAAATTACCATGAGTGTTTGGTAAAAATTGACATTTCATGTGGGCGGGACCGGCGAGGGGGAGTATATGCGGTTCTCTTTCGGACAAATTATGCGTTGTTTATGGAAAAGATAGCATCAGTTGCTTGCAATTCTGCGGAATCTGTAGTACAATAGATATATGAATACAAACGATTGGAGAATGTGCATGGAATATCCGTCTTTTCTTTGGAAATCCGGGCTTTTGCGGAACCGTACGCTCTTTCTTGCGGATGAAAGAGGAAAAACGGTGCCGGCGGAAGGAGCTGTGGCGCAGAATGTTCTGGATGATCTGCTGCCGGAAGGCGCTTTCGGGGCGGGAAGTGCGGTATATTTCCGGTTTCCCTGCGGCGGGGAGGAGATTCCGGCCAGACAGGCGCTGATCTGGAAACTGGCCCATGACGGGGAATTTCTGAAAACGGCGGATGATCTGCTGGAAGAAGTGTCCCGGTTTGACAGGCTGTACCATCGCTGGAAGGCGCCGGAACTGCCGAGGGGGCAGTATGCACTGCTGTTTCCCACGGTTGCGGCGGCATATCTGCGGCTGGCGGAACAGTTTGCCGGGATGCTGCCGGAGGGGACGGAAGACTGCGGATTTGCAGCGGCGGTACGGGACTGTTTTGCCGGGATTCTGGCAGAGGAACGGATTGTCGGGCTGCGGCGGGCACTGGATGGATTTTTCCGGAACCGGCCGGGCGGGGTGAAGCTGTCCATACAGGGCGGATCCATGACGGCTTTTGCGGTGGCATCCGGATATACGGAAACACTGCGGCAGATTTTCGATGAAATGGGAATTGCGGATGCGTATCCGGCTTCCCGGGTGCATCGGGCGGAAGATATTGTGATTGATGCCTATGGGACTGTGTATCCGGATGTACTGGAGCATGCGGGACGGCTGGCGGCGGAGTATTGTGCATATCTGGAAGAGGCGCTTGCCATGGCGGATATACTGCTGTACTGGCAGGAGATGCAGTTCTGCAGAGAGGCGGCGCTGTATACAAAACGGATGGAAGAGATGGGGTATACCATGTGTCTGCCCCAGGCGGCCGGGGAACGGTGCATCCGGCTGAAGGATCTGCGGGATGTTTCCCTTGCCAGACGGGAAATGCGCGGAGAAACGGTAGTGCCCAACGATGTCCAGATGGCGGAGCGGGACGGATCCCATTTCTTCTTTGTCACCGGGGCAAACGGCGGGGGGAAGACCACCTATCTGCGCTCTCTCGGGATTGCGGTGCTGTTTTTCCTGACCGGGTGTCCTGTGGCGGCAAGAAGCGGGGAGATCTGGCCTTTTGCGAGACTGTGTACCCATTTTCCCTCGGCGGAGAATTTTGAGGATACCGGGCGGTTTGTGGACGAAGTGCGGCGGGCAGAGGAGATCCGGAAGCTGGCGGACAGGGACACGGTGGCTCTGTTCAACGAGACCTTTTCCGGGACGGATGAGCAGAAGTCGGAGGAATACTCCCGCAGGCTGGCGGACGACATGTACGCTTACGGGACTTTTGGGCTGTACGTGACCCACATTCATACGCTGACCCATGGGAAGATTCCCACGCTGGCGGCTGTGGTGGATGCGGAAGACGAAAACCGGCGGACATACAGGATCCGCAGGATGGACGGAACCGATTCTTCCTTTGCGGAGGATATACTGAAAAAATACCGCCTGACGGAAGAAGGACTGGCGGAGAGACTGGCACAGATGCGTGCTGCTCGTGCGGATGCGGTGGATACCGGGAAAGGAGAGGGGATATGAGCCGGATCAGTTTGCTTACCTGTTCGGGAGAAGCGGCACCGCTGGCCACTGCCGGAGAACTGGAACCGGGGCGGGCCATTCTGCGGGATCTGCAGCTGGACAAGACCCTTCTGCTGCTCTGCCCGGAAGCCGCACCCAGAGAAGCCCTGCTGCGGGTATTGTGTACGCCCTCTGTATGCCGGGAGGATATTCTGTTCCGGTACAGGGTGGGAGAGATATTCTGGGAGCATCCGCCGTTTCTGGACAGCCTGACCAGCATTTTCCGGCGGCTGAACCAGACCAAGAATGCATGGGATCAGGACAGATCCAGACTGTTTGCCCACAGGAGAACCAATCCCTCGGATCTGCAGCTGCAGCTTTCCACGGGGAAGGATGTGCTCAGTCTGACCTGTATGTACCTGCGTTCCGCCATGGCGCAGATCAGAGAGGTTTCACTGGTGCTGGAAACTTATCCGGACTGTCTGGGGACGTTTGGGGTATTCAAGGAGGACTGTGACCGGGTATGGCGGAGTCACCAGAGTTTTCTGGAATTTGCCGACCGGTGTCACCGGATGATGAACCAGGCCTTCCGGTACGATGTGGAATATTCGCTGGATGAGGAACTGCGCACAGGCGGGTTTCTGCTGCAGGATTTTGCCCATGTGCGGGTGCAGGCAGCAAAGGAAAAGCCACAGAGCGGGCTTCTGCAGATGTTCACCCGGAAGCAGAAGGCGGAAGAAAAAAAAGAAGCCGCACCCGTGCCGGAAATCGGCCGTCCGCTGGGACAGGTGAGGCTGGAAACGCAGCTGGAGATCACCATTGCCGGGATCGGGGAATGCGACCGGTATATGACGGCCATGCTGCGGGGACTGCTGGACAGATTTTCACTTATAGAGGAAGAACTGTACTTCTATCTGGGGGTACTGCGGTACCGGCATGCGCTGGAAGAAAAGGGTGTGCAGGTGACTTTCCCGGAGATTATGCCTTCGGATACCGGCAGTATTGAGATAAAAGAACTGTATGATCTGCTGTTGCTGGCGGGAGGGCCGAAGAACCGGGTGGTGCCCAATGATGTGCATCTGTCCTGCGGGCAGAAAAACGGGGAAACTGCCGTACTGCCGGGGATGCTGATCCATGGGGAGAACAACAGCGGAAAGACGGTATTTCTCCGTGCAGCCGGCAGTGCGATTCTGCTGGCCCAGTGCGGACTGCCCATTCCGGCCTCCTCCGGCAGCATCAGTATCCGCAGGCGGCTGTACACCCAGTTTGCCACGGCGGAAGGAGAGCTGGTCAGCGGATCTACGGCGGGCAGATTTGAAGAGGAAGCGGCGGCACTGGCGGGAATGCTGGACGAAATGGAACCGGACTCCCTGCTGCTGTTGAACGAGACGTTCCAGACCACGGCCTACGGGGAAGGGGCGTCCGGGATCTACCCGATCCTGCATTACATTGCAGACTGCGGCGGGGCGTTTGTGTTTGTGACCCATCTGACGGCACTGCTTTCCTCCATGCGGGGGCAGGTGGTGATTGCAAAGACCAGCGACGATCCGCGGACACGATATAAACTGTTTATGGAAGAAGGAGACAACCATGGGAAAATTTGACGGGATTCTGATCTGTTCCGACTACGACGGGACTTTATTCTATAAGGAATTCATTCAGTCCAATGTGGAGGCACTGCAGTATTTTATGGACGAAGGGGGCATGTTTACCCTCTGTACCGGCAGACGGGCGAAGAATGCACCGCTGGATGTGATGCCCAATGTGCCGGTTGTGGGAATGTGCGGGTCGGAGGTATATGATCTGGCCACGGGAACCCAGCTGGAACGGTGGACTTTCGGGGAAGAATGGCGGGATCTGGCAAGGGGATTTGTGGACAGAGAGGATCTGGACCGGATTCAGTTTGAAAGCGACGACGGGCCTCACCGGTACAAGGTGAACGATCCGGCGATTTATGAATTCATCGACACCTTTACCGGGCCGATTTTCAAGATCATTTTCCTGTACAAGGTACTGCGGACGGATCCGCTTCTGGTGCCGCCGGAGGTCAGAGAGGTCTGTGAGGGACGGTGTTCTGTCATGTCCAACGGGGCGGACGAATTTGAAATGGTTGCGCTGGGTATGGACAAGGGGCATGGTGTGCGGTATCTGAAAGAGCGCACCGGGGCGAAGCTGCTGATCTGTGTGGGAGACTACGACGGGGATATATCCATGCTCCGGGCGGCGGACATCGGATATGCGGTGGACAATGCTTCGGACTATGTGAAGAGAGAAGCGGACCGGGTGACGGTGCATGCCAGAGAAGGAGTGATCCGGCATATTCTGCAGGACATTGAAGAAGAAATAAGAAGTAAGAAATAAGAGATAAGAAATATACAGGAATGAGAATACGGCTTGCAGGACGGGAGGGGTGTTTCCTTTGCCGCTGTAAGCCGTATTTTGGTGTGGTATTCTTGGATACTTCTTATCTCTTACTTCTTATTTCTTACTTATCCTTTACTTTCCCAAAGCAGATTTTTCCGTTGGTACTCTCCAGCAATACCGGGACGATTTTTCCGGTCAGGTCTTCTGCGGTGGGGATGTCGGTTTCCACATAGTGTTCGGTATGCCCGTTGGCGATGCCGTCCTTCTGCTGTTCCACCAGAATCCATACGGGGTCTGCGTGGTGGGCGGTTACGTAATCCTCCAGCATCTGCAGACGGAGGGTATTCTGGGCTTCTTCCAGACGCTTCAGCCGTTCTTTTTTTACCGGTTCTGGGATCTGGTCAGGCATGGAGGCGGCTTCGGTGTCCTTTCGGATGGAATAGGGGAACAGGTGCAGGTGGAGGAAACGGGCTTCTTTGATGAATGCGAGGGTTTCTTCCAGTTCGGCTTCGGTTTCTCCCGGGAATCCCACAATCACATCGGCGCTGAAGGTAACATCGGGGATGGCTTCCCGGAGACGGCGGATGGCTTCCAGGGCCTGTTCGGCGGTGTATCTGCGGCGCATTCTGCGGAGAACGGAGCTGCTGCCGCTCTGGATGGACAGGTGGAAATGGGGGAGCAGATGGGTCAGCGATGCAAGGCGGGCGACGAACTCACGGGACATGACGGCAGGTTCCAGGGATCCAAGGCTGACTCTTTCCACGCCGGGGACTTTGTCTACTTCTTCCAGCAGATCGGCCAGGGCCATGCCGTAGCGCTGTCTGTCCGTATCGTGGGTGTCCATGCCGTAGGAGGCGGTTTCGATGCCGGTCAGGATGATCTCGGGACTGCCGGATGCGGCGAGGGCGGCGGCTTCCCGGAGAATATCGTCTCTGTCCCGGGAACGGACTTTGCCTCTTGCCCGGGGGATGATGCAGTAGGCGCAGCGGTTTTCGCAGCCGTCTTCGATCTTGATAAAGGAACGGAACCGTCTGGGGCAGTGGCGGGAGAGAGGGTCGTATCCGGCGGTGAAGATGTCGGTGACGCTGTCTTTTTCCAGCGGTTTCCCCTCGGCCAGTGCCTGTAGGATTCCGGGGATTTTCGATTTTTCACCGTTGCCGCAGACATAGACCACACCGGGAATGGCGGCGGCTGCATCGGGGGATACCTGAGAGAAACAGCCGGTTACCACCACGGCATAACCTTCTCCGGCGGCGCGGCGGATCATCTGACGGGATTTCCGGTCGCTTTCGGCGGTGACGGTACAGGTATTGACGATGGTGATATCCGCTTTTTCGCCGGGGCCTACCAGGGTGAAGCCCATGCCGGTGAGGGTTTCGTGCAGAGCGTCGGATTCGTACTGGTTCACCCGGCAGCCAAGGGTGGTGATGCATACGGTTTGGAGGGCAGACATAACGGTTTCCTTTTCCTTTTATCTTTTGATATGAATACTGATGGTATTATTATAACAGATGGTGAAAAGGGATGCAAGAGGGGAAATGGAGCGGGGGAGAAAGAAATTTTATGGATACCCTTGCAATCCCGGGGAAAGTGCGGTATAATACAAGGTAGAAATACGAAAAATTTTATGCAGAACAGAAAGGAAGAAAACCTATGAATATGAACACCTTTCATGTAGTGGATCATCCGCTGATCAAGCACAAGCTGACCATCATGCGGGATAAGGAAACCGGGAGCAAGGATTTCAGAGAACTGCTGAACGAAATTGCCATGCTGATGGGTTATGAAATCACCAGAGAACTCCAGATCGAGGATGTGGAGATCGAAACGCCCATGGGCAGAATGACCGGCGGCAGAATCAGCGGGAAGAAAATGGCCATCATTCCGATTCTGCGGGCAGGACTGGGCATGGTGGAAGGGCTTCTGCGGCTGGTTCCCGTTGCCAAGGTGGGGCACATCGGTCTGTACAGAGATCCCGACACCCACGAACCTGTGGAATACTACTGCAAGCTTCCCTTTGACATTGAAGAACGGTACACCATCGTATGCGACCCCATGCTGGCTACCGGCGGGAGTGCGTCCGATGCCATCACCATGCTGAAGAAGAGAGGCTGCAACCAGATCAAGCTGCTGTGCCTGGTGGCGGCTCCGGAAGGCGTGGAAAAGCTGCAGGCGGATCATCCGGATGTGGAAATCTTTGCAGCTTCTCTGGACGACTATCTGAACGATCATGCCTACATCATTCCAGGGCTGGGAGATGCAGGGGACAGACTGTTCGGCACCAAGTAAGATGCGCAGTTTTACTGTTAACCAAAACGACGCGGGGCAGCGCCTGGACAAGTTTATCACCAAAACGGTTCGGGGACTGCCTCAGTCTCTTTTATACAAGTTCATCCGCACCAAACGGATCAAGGTGGACGGGAAGCGTGCCCATGAAGGGGATATTCTGACTGCCGGGGCGGTGGTGGAGATGTACATTCCCGAGGAGTTTTTCGGGGAAAAGGCCGCTTCCGTGGAATACGACCGGGTGAAGCTGGTGCCGCAGATTGTGTATGAGGATGAAAACGTGATCCTGTGCGACAAGAAGCCGGGGATTCTGGTGCATGTGGGGGACGAAGGGGACAAAAACACCGCCGACGCCCACGAACGGGAGACGCTGCTGTTTGCCCTGCAGGCTTACATGGTGAAAAAAGGCGAGTATGATCCGGCGGCGGAAAATTCCTTTGCACCGGCACTCTGCAACCGGATTGACAGGAACACCGGCGGGATTGTGATTTTTGCCAAGAATGCGGCGGCTCTGCGGATTCTGAACGAAGCCATCCGGGACGGGAAGGTACACAAGAAGTATCTGTGTGCGGTTCACGGGAAAACAGGGGCGGGAGCGCTTCTGACGGGGTATCTGCGGAAGGACTACAAGACCAAGACGGTTACGGTATTCAAAGAGATGAAGCCGGGGGCCAAGGAAATCCGCACGAAGTATACCACGCTTTCCTACAACCGGGAAAAGGATCTTTCGCTTCTGGAAGTGGAGCTGCTGACGGGGCGGACACACCAGATCCGGGCACACATGGCCTATGCGGGGTATCCGCTGCTGGGAGAAGGGAAGTATGCCCACAACAAAGAAGACCGGAAATCCGGGTACAGCTATCAGGCGCTGTATTCCTGGAAGCTGGCCTTTGAGGGGCTGGAAGATACGCCGCTTGCGAATCTGATGGGACGGGAGTTTACGGTGGACAAAGGGAACATCGGGTTTCTGGAACTGTTCCGGGAGGGGCAGTATAAAAGTAAGAAGTAAGAAATACGAAATAAGAAGTATTCCGGACGGGAGAGCGTTCTTTGTGAGAGGACGTTCTCCTGTTTTTGTATAGTGGGGCATGTACGTGTGTATATAGAGGGGTATTCGCTTTTCTGTATTTTTTTCATGAAATTTCGTATGCCATCTTGCTTTATACTACCACATATGGTATAATGACATAGTATGAATTTTAATATCGGGAAGATTTCCCTTTTGCGGGGTTCCCGGGAATTCGAGGTGAGAACATGGCGTACACCTTTCAGGGCGGCATCCATGTAGAAGAATATAAAAATACAAGGCGCTGCCGGATTGAAATTATGCCACAGCCGGCACAGGTGCGGATTCCGCTGCGTCAGCATATCGGGGTGCCTGCCATTCCGCTGGTGAAGGTGGGAGAACAGGTTACCATGGGTCAGAAGATCGGGGAAATTCCGGACGGACGGCTCGGATGCGCGGTGCATTCCAGTGTTTCCGGGGTGGTCAAGGCCATTGAGGACAAACCGCTGGCGGCAGGGAATGTGAGCTTTGTGGTGATTGAAAACGATGGACTGGACACGCCCTGTCCCGACATGACGCCCTATCAGGGGAAGCTGTCGGATGCTACGGCGGATCAGATCATTGAGATCGTCCGGGAAGCCGGGATCACGGGGATGGGGGGCGCAACCTTCCCGACCCATGCGAAAATCGGCTCGGCCATCGGCAAAGTGGATACGATTATCATCAACTGCGCCGAATGCGAACCGTTTATCACGGCAAACCACCGCCTTATGCTGGAAAATCCGGCTTCCATCATCAACGGATGCAAGATTCTGCTGAAGGTGCTGGGGGTACACAAGGCATGGCTGGCAGTGGAAGACAACAAGCTGGACGCCATAGGCCGTCTGGAAGAGCTTACGGCGGACAGCAGCATGATCGAAGTAAAAATCATGAAGACCAAATATCCTCAGGGGGACGAACGGCAGCTGATTTATGCGCTGACCGGTCAGGAACTGCCTGCGGGGAAGCTGCCTGCGGATGTGGGATGTGTGGTATTCAATGCGGAAACCTGTTCGGCGATTTTCAAGGCCTTTGCCCAGGGGATGCCCTCCATCAAGCGGATTGTGACGGTGGACGGGGACTGTGTGAGACGGCCGAAGAATCTGCTGGTTCCCATCGGAACAACGATTCAGGATGTGATTGAAGTCTGCGGCGGGCTTACACGGACACCGAAAAAGGTGATCACCGGCGGGCCTATGATGGGGAATGCGGTATGGGATCCCCAGCAGCCGGTCATGAAGGGAACCAGTGCGATTCTGGTGTTCTCCGACCGGTTTGACAAACCCAAGAATGCTGCCGTTTCCTGTATCCGGTGCGGCAAGTGCATCCAGAACTGTCCCATGCATCTGATGCCCATGTATATTGCCCAGTTTGCCATGCGGGATGACTGGACCAGAGCTGCCGAATACGGAGCCATGAGCTGCGTGGAATGCGGTTCCTGCTCGTACAACTGCCCCGGCGGGGTGGAGATTGTGCAGCATATCCGTACGGCCAAGGCGATGATCCGTTCCGCATCGGCCAGAAAAGCGGCGATTGCGAAAAAGTAAACATCCGCATTCCGATTTTTGAAGTTAGAGGTATTTAACAGTGGACAATCATGAAATGAAAACGGTTCCTGCAGGAGGTGCGGAAAGTACCAAAAAGGTACAGATGCCAGAACTGCTGACCGTATCCCCTTCTCCGCATATCAGAGGGCCGGAGAACATTGCCTCCATTATGCTGGATGTGATTCTAGCGCTTTGTCCTGCCATGTTCTGGGGTGTGTATGTGTTCGGCATGCGGGCACTGGCACTCTGCGTGATCTCCGTACTGTGTGCCGTCGGCTGGGAAGCCCTGGTGCAGGTGCTTCTGAAGAAACCTGTTACCATACGGGATTTGTCTGCTGTGGTGACGGGGATGCTGCTGGCCATGAATCTGCCGGTTTCCGCACCGCTCTGGATGCCTATCGTGGGGACATTCTTTGCCATTGTGGTGGCCAAGCAGCTGTTCGGCGGGATCGGCAAGAACTTTGTGAACCCGGCACTGGCGGCGCGTGTATTTCTGTTTACGTCCTTTGCATCCCATATGAGCATTTTCCCCAAGGCCGGCACGCGGATCAATTCCATGGCACTGGAACTGGCGGAAGGCGATATGGTGGCGGGAGCTACGCCGCTTGCATCCCTGAAGAACGGGGAACTGCCGAATGTGAATCTGTTTGACATGATCACCGGGAGCAATATGGGCGGGTGCATCGGGGAGGTTTCTTCCCTGCTGCTGATTGCCGGGGGGATCTATCTGCTGATCCGTCGGGTAATCACCTGGCATATTCCCGTGGCGTACATCGGTACCGTTGCGGTGCTGACCTTTGTTTTCCCGCAGTACGGTGGGGTGGCGGCGGATTTCATGCTGACCGAACTGTTCTCCGGCGGTCTGATGCTGGGCGCATTCTTTATGGCGACCGACTATGCTACCTGTCCGGTAACGATCCGGGGGCGTCTGATTTTCGGGATCGGGTGCGGTGCACTGACCGTGATGATCCGGTATTTCGGCAGCTATCCGGAAGGGGTATCCTTTGCGATCCTCATTATGAATCTTCTGGTATGGTATATTGACAAGATGACCATGCCGAAGCGGTTTGGAGGGACTCCCGATGGCAAAAAATAAGAATATGCAGAATCCGGAAGCCGAAAACCTCCGCCGTGAGGATGCCGATACCGTGGAAATGGTGTCACTGGAGGATCTGGCTGAAACGGATACAAAAGAAAACGAAGAAGTATCTCTGGAAGAACTGCTTCTGAAAACGGAAGAAGAGGCGGAGGAACCGGAGGAAATTTCCTTTGACGATATTCTCCTGACAGAAACTGCCGATACGGCGGACGAGCTTCTGGAGAAGGATTTCGGGGAAAGTCTGGCGGATCTGGCGGAAGAGACCGAACCGGCAGCGGACGCCGAAGAGGAAAAAGAAGATATAACTGCTTTTGCTCCCCCGCCGGAAGAGGAACCGACGGAGAAGAAGGGACTTTTGGCCGGTCTGTTTGCCAGAAAAGCAGTGCAGACGCTGCAGGAGGAAACACCGGAGGATGTGCAGGAAGCTGCAGAGGAACCGGTGATGAACACGGATGAGCTGTCCTTTGTGACGGACTCCATACCTGCTGTTGCCGCTGTCGGTGCTGCTGCCGGGATGGCGGAAAACGCAGAAACTGCAGGGGAAGATGTGGCTGCAGAAGCGGAAGACGAAGATGAACCGGCTGCAGACGGGGAAGAACCGAAGTCGGAAAAGGCCAAGCCTGCGGGACCGGCGAAAATGGTAGTGACGCTGACTGTGATCTGCGGGGTTGTTGCATTACTGCTTTCTGCGGTGAATGCGGTTACGGCAGATGTGATTGCGGAAAATGCGGTGAAGAAACAATCTGAAGCCATTCTGCGGATCTTTACGGACGGTACGGATGTGGTGCCTTACGGAGACGGCGGGGATACATGGCTGGTATACCGGGATGATGTGGTTCTCGGATACTGTGCTGCTGTGGCGCCCATGGGATATGTGGATGAAATCTCCATGATGGTGGGGGTTGATACCGCAGACCGGATTGTGGGCGTTCAGATTGTGGAAATGGGAGAAACCTCCGGGATCGGAACCAAGACCCGTTCTGATTCCTTCCTGGGTCAGTATGCGGGGCAGAACGGACCCTTCACTGTTGGGGACAATGTGGACGGGATTGTGGGCGCTACCTACAGTTCCAAGGCAGTGACCGAAGGGGTGAATATGGCCCTGGCGATGGATGTGCGGTTTGATGGTACGCTGCCGGAAACCACGGAGGAAACCGAACCGGTAATGGCGGAAACGGAACCTGTGGAAATCCAGACGCCGGAAACCGAAACGGAACCAGTAGAAACAGAACCGGAAACTGAAACAGAAACTGAAACAGAAACTGAAACAGAAACTGAAACGGAACCGGAAACCGAGCCTGAGACACAACCGGAAACACGGGCTCCCGAAACCATTCCGCCGGAAACAGTACCTCCTGTGCCGGAAACACAGCCTGAGACTGCACCTCCTGTACCGGAAACACAGCCTGAGACTGCACCTCCCGCACCGGAAACACAGCCTGAGACTGCACCTCCTGTGCCGGAAACACAGCCTGAGACTGCACCTCCTGTGCCGGAAACACAACCTGAAACAGAACCTGTAGTGGAAACAGAACCCGAAACAGAACCTGTGGTGGAGACTGAACCCGAAACGGAACCTGTGGTGGAAACCGAGCCTGAAACGGAACCTGTGGTGGAAACCGAGCCTGAAACGGAACCTGTGGTGGAAACCGAGCCTGAAACAGAGCCTGTAGTGGAAACGGAACCGGAGGAAACCGAAGAAGAAACCAAGAAGCCAACCACCGGCGGATCCCGTCTGCCGATACGGCATTGAGGAAGGGGGCAAATGTGTATGAAAAAGAATAAATATTTGTCCATCTTCAAGGAAGGTGTGCTGACCAACAACCCGACGTTTGTGCAGCTTCTTGGGATGTGTCCTACGCTGGCTGTGACAACTTCCGTGACCAATGCCATCGGGATGGGGGCTGCGGTAATTGTGGTGCTGATGTGCTCCAACCTGTTCATTTCGCTGGTGCGGAAGCTGATCCCGCCGGAAGTGCGGATTGCTTCCTACATTGTTATTATATCCGGGTTTGTAACGGCGGTGGAGCTGGTGATCAAGGCCTTTTTCCCGGCCATTGATGCGGCGCTGGGGCTGTTCATTCCGCTGATTGTGGTAAACTGTATCATTCTGGCCAGGGCAGAAGCCTTCGCTTCCAAGAACCCGCCGCTGCCTTCCGTGGTGGACGGGCTGGCTACCGGGATCGGATTTACGGCGGCACTGACCTGCATTGCGGCGGTCAGAGAACTGCTGGGTTCCGGCAGACTTTTTGCCGGGGCTGACGGTTCCGGCGGGATCACCATTTTCGGGGAATGGTTTACCCCTGTGACCATCTTCCTGCTGCCTTCCGGTGCATTTCTGACCCTTGGGTTCCTGATTGCGCTGGTGCAGAAGGTGACCGCTACCCGGCTGGAAAGAAAGCGGATTCATGATCTGGAAATGGATGCGCTGGAAGCCGGGTACCACAAGACGCTGGTGCGGGATCCTGAGACAGGGAAGATCGTGAAGCGGAAAGATCTGGCGGCTATCGAAGAAGTTCCGGTGGCGCTGGATGAAATGACCGAAACGGATGAGGAAGATAAGAAAGAAGAAGAAGGAGGCAATGTATGAGTGAGATTTTCATGATTATGTTTGCCGCCATTCTGACGGAAAACTTTATTTTCGCCAAGTTCTACGGAATCTGTCCGTTCCTGGGCGTATCGGACAAACCTTCCACGGCACTGGGGATGGGGATGGCGGTAACCTTTGTTATGACCATTTCTTCCGCGGCTACCTGGGCGGTGTACTACCTGATTCTGGCGCCGCTGGGGCTGGAATATCTCAAGACCATTGCGTTTATTCTGGTGATTGCTTCGCTGGTGCAGTTCATTGAAATGTTTCTGCGGAAGAATATTCCCTCCCTGTACAGTGCGCTGGGGATCTATCTGCCGCTGATCACCACCAACTGTGCGGTACTGGGGTCTGCGCTGGTAAACATTCAGGAAGGATACAACTTCTTTGAAAGCGTGGTATTCGGTTTCTCTGCAGCCATCGGCTTTACTATGGCTATCGTGGTGTTTGCCGGGGTCAGAGAACGGCTTGTGCTGGCGGATCCGCCCAAGGCGTTCAGAGGATATCCCATTCTGCTGATTGCGGCGGCTATGGTGGCTATGGCATTTTCCGGTTTTGCCGGGATGGATTTCACCAGATAAGGAGGAGTTGACGAAATGAAAGCAATTCTTTTGCCGGTGCTGATCTTCCTGGTACTGGGTGCGGCTATGGGTGCGCTGCTGGCGGTGGCTTCCCGTGTGTTTGCCGTAAAGAAGGACGAACGGGCGGAAGAGATTCTGGCCTGTCTGCCCGGGGCTAACTGCGGCGGCTGCGGATTCACCGGATGTGCGGCCTTTGCCAAAGCGGTGTCCGATGGGGAAGCATCTCCTACGGGGTGTTCTGTAGGCGGTGCGGAAGCGGCTGAAAAAATCGGTGCCATTATGGGCGTGGAAGTGGGCGGCATGGTGAAGATGCGGGCACAGGTGATGTGTTCCGGTACTTCGGAATTCGCCCGGAAGAAATACATTTACGAAGGTGTACCGGACTGCGTGGCGGCTTCCAAAATCGGCGGCAGCGACAAGCTCTGTCCCAACGGATGTATCGGGCTTGGAACCTGCGTGGCAGCCTGTCCTGCGGATGCCATCAAGGTGGAAATGGGTGTTGCGGCGGTGGACTATACCAAGTGTATCGGCTGCGGTGTATGTACCAATGCCTGTCCCCGGGGGATCATCCAGCTGGTGCCCTTTGACGCAAAGCACTGGGTGGGCTGCAAGTCGGAAGACAGCGGGAAGAAGGTACGGCAGTACTGTGATGTGGGATGCATTGCCTGCAAACTGTGTGCAAAGAACTGTCCGGAAAAGGCGATTTCCATTGAGAATCATCTGGCTGTGATTGACTACAGCAAGTGTACCGGGTGCGATGTCTGCGTGAGCAAGTGTCCGCGGAAGATCATCTGGTCCGGAGAACAGCAGGGGAAACTGGGGCTGGTTATTGCCCGGATTCCCGAAGATGCGCTGAAAGAAGTGGAATAAACTGCAGGAAAACCTCTGAAGAAAATTTGGAGGTTTTCTTTTTGTTCTGTGGAATGATACTGAAAATAGTATCAAAAAAGATATTGACAATGATATGCATTTGTGGTATACTGGAAATGAAAATAGGAGAGAACAGGAGAAACACATATGGCTGCATTTGTTTTTGGCGGCGGCAAGCGGGCACAGGCTCTGGCGGAAGCGGTTCTGCGGTTTACACCGGAAGCGGAAGCGGAGTATGGCGTGAACGAAAGCGGAGCGCAGGTTGTGGTGAAGATCACTGCCCCCTGTCTGCATATGTCCCGGCGGATGGTGGAAGTGACCCAGTTTGCCGGGGGGCCGGAATACAGCGAAAACACCGACAGACTGCTGCACTATTATGCCATGCGGGCGGAAGGGAAGATTCTGCGGATGGACGGAGACGGGGTCATTGTGGCGGATGATGACGGGGACAAGCTCATGAGTCTGCGCTGCAAGGTGTACCACAGAGAACTGATCCGGGCTCTGTCCGGGCGGATCGGCGTTTCCGGGAACGACTTTATTCTGAAAGCAATTGAACACTACAGTATGTATCTGATGGAAGCGGAAAAGATGGACGATGCTTCTTTGTGACAGATACGGGAGACCAGAAAGGAATTGATATGCATTTTATTGTTGCGGGACAGAGCGGGGCAGGGAGCAGTTCTCTTGCGCTGCATCTGGACAGACTGAATACGCTTCCGGCATACAGCACCGGAAAAGAACTGCGGTATACGGCGATGTCCTTTGGAGATGTGACGGAGGATAAGGAGCCTCTGGCGGGATGTGACGGGCTGATACTGGTGGTGAATCTGCTGGAAGGGCCGATGCCGGGGACAAGAGAAGCAATCCGGCGGGCATTTCTGGGAAAGGTACCGGTGGCCGGGATCTGCCTGACCCATCTGGATCGGTTTCTGGAACAGACGGAGATCCGGCCGGCAATCCGGGAGCTGGTGGGATGGGAGGCAAGAGAACTGCTGTCTCTGTATGGGTATGCGGACGATGGGATTCCGCTGGCAGAGGCGGCACTTGTGACCGGGTGTGAACCGGAGACGGCGGCATTCCGGGATCGGGTATTGGCGTATATCGGGGCGTGATTTTTTCATACAACGGGTTTTTCTGTTTTGAAAGGCCCGTTATTTATTTTTCGTTCCGATCTGTCATAAAATATATGTGAAAAGTTTATGAAATATTCATTTATAGATGGTCCGGACGTGGTACAATAATGGCAGAACTTACAAAGAAATACAGGAAAGGAATTGCGGTATGAAAAAGATGCACAAACTGATATGCCTGTTTCTGGCACTGCTGATGACGGCTTCCCTGTTCGCCTGCGGGGATGCGGGAGATGCTGTCAGCGAAACCGAACAGGCGGCTGCGGAAGTGGAAACTGAGGCGGAAACCGATGAGCTGGAGGCCAGACAGGCCATTCCCGACAATCTGCCGGATATGGATTTTGAAGGATACGAATTCCGGATCCTGACCTATTCACCGGCGGCGTATTTTGTGGAAGAGCTGACCGGGGATGTGGTGGAAGACTCCAAGTATGACAGACAGGTACACATCAGTGAACGGTTCAATGCGGAAATTGCCGTACGGGCATCTGCGGGGATTGCGGAACTGGACAAGGAGCTGCGTGCGTCTGTGACGGCGGGGGATGATGCCTATGATATTGCCATTCCGCACCAGATCACCAGCGGCCCCGGGTTCATTACTTCCCATATGATCCTGGACTGGAATGATGTTCCCTACATTGATTATTCCCAGCCCTGGTGGAATCAGCGGATCAATGAAACCATCAATATTATGAACAAGCAGTTCTATATTGCAGGATATATCACCATGCCTACGCCTTTTGCGATGTTTGTCAACAAGGCATATGTGGCGGATTATGGATTTGAAGATATCTATGGGCTGGTGAAGGAATACCGCTGGACCTTTGATAAACTGACGGAAATGGCTGTGGCCACCACGGTGGATCTGAACGGGGACGGGGAAATGACGCCGGACGCCGACCAGTACGGGATCACTTACAACAACGACAACATGACCCTGAACTTCATGTATTCCTCCGGGATTCTGTCTGTGCTGATTGATGAGGACGGCAAGCCTGTACCCAACACCTTCAACGACAAAATGCTGTCTGTGGTGGAAGGGATGTACTACCTGTCTCACGAAAGCGGTGCCTGCATTTTTGATACCTACGACACCCAGGGCAAACAGGGACAGCCTGCCTTTACGGAAGGTCGGGTTATGTTCCGGGCCGGCAGTGTGGGTGACCTTGTAGGGCTGCGGGAATCCGAACTGGATATCGGGCTGATTCCGTATCCCATGTGGGATGAAAACCAGGGATACTATGCAACACACGTTGACGCATGGAACGGGATGCTCTGTATTCCTGTGACGGCGGCAGATGTGGAACGGACCGGGGTGATCGTGGAAGCCATGGCGGCGTATACCTACAAGTACTGCATCCCGGCATACTACGATGTGGCGCTGGGTACCAAGTTTGTCAGAGACACTGAATCCACCGAAATGATGGATATGATCTTTGACAGCGTGGTGTATGACTTCGGGTACATTTTCGACTCCTGGAAGGGCTGTACATGGACTCTGCCGAGAATGATGGGCGGCAACGGTTCTACCGATCTGGCTTCCTACTGGAAGGGGATTGAAAAGACGATCAACAAGCATTATGAGGATCTTTATAAGGCAGTCGCTGAGGAATGAGTTCCGGGTGACGGCGGATATATATGCAGAATCGGAATGGCACGGCTTCTTTGCGGGTCGTGTCATTTTTCTTTGTTTCGGGGAAGGGGACAGGCGGGAACATATGGGCGGGATGCACAAAAGTTGACGGAAAAGTTTGGTCAGGTGTACGAAAGTGAAAAAACGGGAGAACAATTCACACTCTCCCCTTGCAATCCTGCCGGAAATCATTTATGATATAGATACATCGTGGGGCATTATGGCTATTCGGCATTTTTGTCCTCCGCATGAAATACTTTGTGAGGTATAAATATTATGGCAATTGGTGCAAATGATAAGGTAAGAGTTGGTATTATCGGCTGCGGCGGTATCGCCAACGGCAAGCACATGCCCTCCCTGGCCAAGATTCCCCAGGTGGAAATGGTTGCATTCTGTGACATCGTTGTGGAAAGAGCCGAAAAGGCTGCCAAGCAGTACGGCATTC
Organism: Clostridia bacterium; assembly: GCA_017415325.1. Taxonomy (GTDB): domain Bacteria; phylum Bacillota; class Clostridia; order Oscillospirales; family CAG-272; genus UMGS1696. The sequence continues at coordinate 746 of JAFQGY010000419.1, read as the reverse complement.
CCGGCGCACAGGTTTATGAAGATTATAAGAAGCTGCTGGAAGACAAGACCATTGATGTTGTGCATGTTCTGACCCCCAACCGGGCACACAGCTTTATCACTGTGGACGCTCTGGACGCCGGCAAGCACGTTATGTGTGAAAAGCCCATGGCAATCAACTCCGTGGAAGCAAAGAAGATGCTGGACGCTGCCAAGAGAAACGGCAAGAAGCTGACCATCGGGTATCAGACCCGTCAGAGAAGCGACTCCCAGTTCCTGAAGGCAGAAGCTGACGCCGGTACTTTCGGTGACATTTACTATGCAAAGGCTACCGCCATCCGTCGTCGTGCCGTTCCCACCTGGGGCGTATTCCTGAACGAATACGAACAGGGCGGCGGTCCTCTGATCGACATCGGGACTCACGCGCTTGACCTGACCCTGTGGGTAATGAACAACTACAAGCCCGCATACTGTCTGGGTACCACCTATCACAAGCTGAACAAGGATACCGAAACCGGCAACGCATGGGGCGACTGGGATCCGGAAAAGTTCACCGTGGAAGACAGTGCGTTCGGTATGATCGTGATGGAAAACGGCGCTACCATCAATCTGGAAGCTGCATGGGCACTGAACACCCTGGACGTGAAGGAAGCTGTTACTTCCGTATGCGGTACCAAGGCCGGCGGTGACCTGTGGGACGGCGTTCGCATCAACGGCATCCGTCAGGGCAGACAGTATGTTCTGAAGCCGGATCTGAGTGCCGGCGGT
>JAFQGY010000418.1 GCA_017415325.1 Clostridia bacterium | reverse complement strand
TATGGATTTTTATACCATGGAAGCCTTCATCTGGTTCGCCCGGGTGATTCCGTGGGAATTTGCGGGGTTTTCGGTGGATGCCTGTTATGACCGTTTGCTGGCGGCGGAGGCAATCCTGCACAGAGACGGAAGAATCCGCGGGACAGTGCACAGATACTGCATTGCGGCAAGGAGTATATCATGAAGAAAAAAGCAGAACCTAAGAATGCGGAGCCTGCCGCTGTTGCCGTGGAAAAACGGGTGACGCTGGCGAGAGAAGCCCATGCGGAAATGGAAGAGCGCAAGTCTGTGTTCATCGGACATGCCAGACCGGTGACCAGCGAGGAGGAAGCCAGAGCCTTTATCGACGAAATCCGGCACCAGTATGCGGATGCCACCCACAATGTGTATGCCTATCTGTTGAACGGCGGTGCGGTTGCGCGGTATTCCGACGACGGGGAACCCCACGGGACATCCGGTATCCCCACGCTGAATGTACTGAAAATGTCCGGGGCCATGGATCTGGTGGTGGTGGTGACCCGGTATTTCGGCGGGATTCTGCTGGGAGCCGGGGGGCTGGTGCGGGCCTATTCCGCTGCCGCCAAGCTGGCCATAGATGAAGCGGGACTGGCGGTGTTCGAGCCCTGGAATATTGTAGGGTTCACCTGTTCCTACTCCGACTACCAGAAAATCACTGCAGGACTGCCGAAAACGGGGGCTGTGGAGGAAGATGCGGATTTCGGGGAAGACGTGACGGTGACGGCTGCCGTGAAGGTGGAGGACACCGGGACGCTGATGACCTGGATTTCCGAAACCACCGGAGGACGCTCAGCCGTGGAGATTCTGGATACGGTGGAAAGAGCCGCGCCCATCGGGGAATGACAACGCAGAAAGACCGCTCCATCGGGGCAGTCTTTTTCTGTCGGGCGGAAAATGGTGGGTATCCCGGTCGAAAAAAAGAAAAAAAGTAAAAACAGGCGTATATTAAAAATAGACACGGACATACCGTTTATGAGATTCTTTGGCAATACGGAGAGGGAAGGGAGGAACAGGCATGATACCACGCTCGGTGATTGACGATCTTTGCGCCAGATGCGATATCGAAACGCTGATCTCCTCCTACGTGACGCTGAAGCGGACGGGAACCAACCAGAAAGGTCTCTGTCCCTTCCACAGCGAACGGACCCCTTCCTTTACTGTATATCCCCAGACCCAGAGCTACTACTGCTTCGGCTGCGGGGCCGGCGGGAACGTCATTGACTTCATCATGCGGATCGAGAATCTGGATTTCCGGGCCGCCGTGGACAATCTTGCCGACCGGTCCGGGATCACGCTGCCTGCCTGGGACGACAAACCCGGTGTAAAAGAAACAGGGGTAAGCCGGAAACGGGTACTGGCCATGAATCTGGAAGCGGCGAAGTTCTACCGTTCCATGCTGTTTGACGAACAGATCGGTTCTGCGGGACGGGCATATTTTCTGGAACGGGGGCTGACCGGCAGTACAGTAAAGCATTTCGGGCTGGGATATGCGCCGCCTTCCGGAAACCGGACCATGCGCCATCTGAAAAGCCTTGGATTCGGGGAAGAGGAAATCCGGGAAGCCTATTTCTGCGGCAAAAGCGAGAGAGGGTACTACGACTACTTCCGGGGACGGGTCATGTTTCCCATCATCGATGTGTCCGGGAATGTGATTGCGTTCGGCGGCAGAGTGCTGGACGACACCAAGCCCAAGTACCTGAACACCTCCGACACGCCTGCCTTCAAGAAAAGCCGGAATCTGTTTGCCCTCAACTATGCCAGAAACCACTGCGAGGACGGGTTCATCCTGTGCGAAGGGTATATGGACGTGATTGCGCTGCACGCCGCCGGGTTTGAAAATGCCGTGGCCACGCTGGGAACTGCCATCACGTCGGAACAGGCCAGACTGCTGAAAAAATATGCGGACAAGGTGATGATTTCCTACGACAGCGACGAGGCGGGACAGAAGGCAGCCAACCGTGCCATCAATCTGCTGGAAGAAGCGGGGCTGGAGGCCAAGGTGATCCGGATTCCCGATGCCAAGGACCCGGACGAATACATCAAAAAGTTCGGTGCGGAGAAATTCCGGCAGGTGCTTTCCGGCAGCCAGTCCAAGTTCGACTATATGCTGTCGGGTACAAAATCGAAATACAATCTGGAAATTCCGGAAGAAAAAATCAAAGCCATCAGAGAAGCCTGCAAATACATAGCCGGGGTATATTCCAGAGTGGAGCGGGAAATCTATATCTCCAAAACCGCCGAAACCTTCGGGGTGGGCAGAGAGAGTATCCTGCACGATGTGGAAAGCGCCATCCGGCAGAACCGCAGAGAAGCGGAAAAGAAGCGCAGGGGAGAGCTGGTGCGCATTACCTCCGGCATCGGTGACAGAGTCAATCCCGATTATGCCAAACGGCCCAAGGCGGCCAGGCTGGAGGAAGAAGTGCTGGGGATGCTTTTCTTCAAGCCGGAATATGCTGAGAAAGCTGTCCGGGAAGGGATGCTGACGCAGAACGACTTTTTCACGGATCTGGGCAGACGGCTGTATGGATTTGTGGAGGAAGCCGTGCGGGGAGAGGGATTTTCCATGCCCATGCTCAGCGAGGTCTTCACACCGGATGAAGTGTCCAGAGCCTACCGGATGCAGGCACAGCGGGCGGAACTGCCGGACAGTGATGAGATATTTGACACCTATGCCGCAGAACTGCGAAACGAAGTAAAAACTGCCGCATCTTCCGTATCACTGGAAGAGCTGGTTGCACAAAAAAGAAATCAGAACAAGGGGTAATTATGGTGAACGACAAGAACATGGATGCACTCATAGACAAGGACAAGAGTGCAAAGTCTCTGGAGAAAGCGGCTGACGACATCCTGGAAACGGAAGATTATGCCACTTTTGATATGGGTTCCCTGGACAAGGTGTACGGCGGACTGGACGGAGAAGTGAACAACTATCTGGAAAGCGACGAGTATTCCGAACTGTCCGACGGGGGCGATGTGGATGAAAACGAAGACATCGACAAGTTCCTGGCGGAAGAAGGGGTTGCCGTGGACGACCCGGTGCGGATGTACCTGAAGGATATCGGGAAGATTCCGCTGCTGGACTCCGAGAGAGAACTGTATCTGGCAGAACGGATCGCACAGGGGGACGAAGCCGCCAAGAATGAACTGGTGGAAGCCAACCTGCGTCTGGTGGTCAGCATCGCCAAGAAGTATGTGGGCAAGGGTATGTATTTCCTGGATCTGATTCAGGAAGGGAACCTGGGGCTCATCAAGGCTGTGGAAAAATTCGACCACACCAAGGGCTACAAGTTCTCCACCTACGCTACCTGGTGGATCCGGCAGGCCATCACCCGTGCCATTGCCGATCAGGCCAGAACCATCCGTGTTCCCGTGCACATGGTGGAAACCATCCACAGAGTATCCCGCTGTTCCCGCCAGCTGCTGCAGGAACTGGGCAGAGAGGCCACAGTGGATGAAATCGCCGAGCGGCTGGGCATGAGCGCCGACAAGATCCGGGAAATCATGAAGGCCGCACAGGATCCGGTGTCTCTGGAAACCCCCATCGGGGAAGAAGACGACTCCCATCTGGGTGACTTCATTCCCGACGATTCCTCTCCCACACCTGCGGAAGCCGTATCCTATCAGCTTCTCAGAGAACAGCTTGGCAAGGTACTGCACACCCTGACCCCCAGAGAGGAAATGGTCATCAAACTCCGCTTCGGTCTGGAAGACGGCAGAACCCGTACGCTGGAAGAAGTGGGCAAGGAATTCAATATCACAAGGGAAAGAATCCGTCAGATTGAAGCAAAGGCCCTGCGCAAGCTCCGTCACCAGAGCCGTTCCAAGATCCTGCGGGGATTCCTGAACGATATAAACTGATTTCCGCTTTCTCTGTCGGGAAATGACAGGTATCCGCTGTCAGAATACGGCAGGTATACGGAAAAATGAAGAAAGGACAGTGGGCCGCTGCCCCGTTGGATCATTATGATGAAAAACAACGAACACGATGTGTTTCTCCCGGAAGAAGACGATGCATTCGATGCATTTCCGGATGACAGCAAGGCCGAACTCTCCCTGGACGCCGACACCATCGACGAAGAACCGGCGGAGATGACAGACGAGTACATAGACCCCGAAGAAATTGAAGAAATCCGCAGCGAGGTGGAAAGCTTCCGTTCGGCCGACGACATGGTGAAAGCTCTGTCACAGGAAGGACTGGCGGTGGACGATCCGGTGCGGATGTACCTGAAGGAAATCGGCCAGATTCCGCTGATTTCCCAGGAAACGGAAACGGAACTGGCAAAGCGGATGCTGGAAGGGGATGAGGAAGCCAAAAGCAGGCTGGTGGAAGCCAATCTGCGGCTGGTGGTCAGCATTGCCAAACGGTATGTGGGCAAAGGGATGTTTTTCCTGGATCTGATTCAGGAAGGAAACCTGGGGCTCATGAAGGCCGTGGACAAGTTCGACTATACCAAAGGCTACAAGTTCTCTACCTATGCAACATGGTGGATCCGGCAGGCCATCTCTCGCGCCATTGCCGATCAGGCCAGAACCATCCGCATTCCCGTGCATATGGTGGAAACCATGCATAAGGTTGCCAGAAGCCAGCGTCAGCTCACCCAGACACTGGGCAGGGAACCTACATTTGATGAAATCGCCAGAGATATCGGCGTCAGCACTGCCAAGGTGTCGGAAATTCTGAAGATTGCACAGGATCCGGTGTCGCTGGAAACCCCCGTGGGGGAAGCGGACGAATCCCATCTCGGGGACTTTATTCCGGATGAGGACACTCTGTCTCCTTCCGATGCGGCCGCCTACCAGATGCTGCGGGAACAGCTTGCGGAGGTGCTGCAGACCCTGACGCCCAGAGAAGAAATGGTGATCCGGCTCCGGTACGGCCTGGACGACGGCAGACCCAGAACACTGGAAGAGGTCGGTCAGCAGTTCCAGATCACCAGAGAACGGATCCGGCAGATCGAAGCAAAGGCGCTGCGCAAGATACGCCACCCCAGCCGCTCCCGGTATCTCAAGGATTATCTGGAATAATGGCTGCGGAACGAAAAATTAGCTGTATTGAATATGCGGCAGACGGTAACTTTGGCGCAATTTTATAAAGAAATTGTCCGGATGCACAAAATGAAATGATTTGATTTGGCAAAGGTGTCGTAAAAAAAACGGATTTCGGAAACTGCCGGATGAAAAAAATCCGAAAAAACGATGGCTTTCCCGGAAAAACAACTTGACAGAATCGCAGTTTTCGTGTACAATACTACAAGAATTATTTTGCATCTTGCAAAGAGCGTATGACCCACATTCTATGAGGAGGATTCCTAAATGAACAAAAAGTTATTAAGCCTCTTTCTGGCCGTTATCATGGTGATGTCCATGCTGGCCGGATGTTCTTCCCAGTCCGGTGAGGACGAAACCGTTGAAGCCAGCGCCGACACGGAAGAATCGTCCCGTATTTCCATGACTCTGACTCTGTGGATTCCCACTTCCGAAGATACCACAGAAGAAGCCATTCTGGCCGTTCAGGACGCCATCAATGCCCTGACCCAGCCCAAGTTTGACACTGCTATCGAACTGCACGCTATTCCGGAAGACGATTACCAGGATGCAATCGACGAACGGATGGCTGAAATCGCAGCCAAGAAGGAAGAAGAAGCTCTGGCTGAAGAAGCTGCACGTGAAGCTGCAAAGGCTCTGAAGGAACAGGGTATCACCGAAGAGGAAACCGAAGAAGAAACTGAGGCAGAATCTGAAGATGACGAAACCTATGTAAACGATCTGGGCATCACCGTTGTGAAGTATCCCGAAGTGGAAGAAACCCAGATGGACATCTTCCTCGTACGTGGTTTTGACAATTACAAGCGTTACATCGAAGAAGAAGCCATTCAGCAGCTTGACTCTGAACTGAGCGGCACTTCCAAGATCCTGAAGACCTACATTTATCCCACCTTCCTGACCCTGGCAAACAAGGGCGGTACCTATGCAATCCCCAACAACCGTCCCGTTGGTGAATATGAATATCTGCTCATCAACAAGGCTCTGGTGGAAGAATATGACTACGACATCGACAGCCTGACCACTCTGATCAAGTGTGAAGATTTCATCGCTGACATCGGTTTCCAGAACCTGGACGGCGTGGTTCCGCTGCTGGACGAATACGACGCTTCCAATATGATTTACTGGTCTGAAGACGGCGAATGGTCCATCCTCGGTTCCCAGATCACCTCTGTAATGGACTACAACGTAAAGTGTATGCCCAAGAGCGTTATCAGTACTCCTGTGTACACCAACACCCTGCTGATGATGAAGAGACTGGGTGAAGCCGGCTACATCGGCGACGGTACTCTGGAAGAAGGCGAAAAGTTCGCTGTCGGTATCATCAAGGGCGACGCCAACACCCTGGCACAGTATGAAGAAGAATACTATTCTTCCATCCACACCAAGCCTATGGCAAATGCAGAAGATATTTACGGCAACATGTTTGCAGTAAGCACCTACTCCAAGAGCCTGGCCCGTTCCATGGAAATCATCACCTTCCTGAACACCGATACCGAACTGCGTACCGTTCTGCAGTATGGTGCTGAAGGCGTTCACTGGCAGATCGACCCCGAAAACGAAGACACCATCATTGCTCTGAGTGACGACTACCAGATGGATCTGTACTCCACCGGTAACGTATACATGACCTATCCCGACTATGGCATGACCATGGCTGACTGGGATGCAGGCAAGGCACAGAACCTGGATTCCATGGTAACTCCTTACCTGACCTTCGACTTCTCCACCATCTATGAAATGGAAGGTGCCGATCCTGCGCTGAAGGATGATCTGGCTGCTCTGTCCAAGGAAATCAAGGACCAGATCGATTCCATGACTGCTGCTGAACTGAAGGAAGCCATCAACCAGTTCAAGAAGGATCTGAAGAACAACGAAGTTATGGCAGCTGCTACCGACATTACCGATGAAGGTAAGGGTCCCTGCGCTGTATACAATGCATACTACACCGAAAACTATCCCGGCTAAGTCCTGAGGATTTCAGAAAGCTCCGTAATTGCTGCGGGGCTTTTTGTTTTGTATTTTGCCCTGGAGCTGCATATGATACAGTGGAGGTGAATGATATGCTGTATACGCTGCGGGAGCTGGAATGCCGGGATGTGATCAATCTGTGTGACGGCAGGCTGCTGGGACATATAAGCGATCTGGAAATCGATACGGAATGCGGAAAAGCTACGGCAATTTATATCTCATCAGGTGGGTTCTGGTCGGCAGGGAAGGAGGAGGTGCGGATTCCATGGGAAGATATACGATGTATCGGGGAAGATGCTGTGCTTGTGGAATTCCGGCGGGAATGCAGCTGTGCGGGGAGAAAGACACGCAGAAGCGGATGGTGGACAATGTAAAGGATAAAATGTAAATAAAGTGTTAAAAATGAAAATGCTATTGCCTTTTTGGAAGATTTATGGTATAATACATTTCGTGCGTGAATGCACCAAATTCAATACACACATCGGACTGGATATCTGCCGGTCCCCGGATTCCAATAAGAATTGCCGGGGTGCAGATAAATGTCGGATGGTGGAAAAAACCGAAGGAGGACATGAAAAATGTCTATTGTTTCCATTAAGCAGCTGCTGGAAGCCGGCGTACACTTTGGTCACCACACCAGACGCTGGAACCCCAAGATGGCCGAATACATCTTCACCGAAAGAAACGGCATCTACATCATCGACCTGCAGAAGACCATCAAGAAGTTCGAAGAAGCGTACATGTTCGTTCGTGAAACCGCTCAGGACGGCGGTTCCATCCTGTTTGTTGGTACCAAGAAGCAGGCTGCCGATGCAATCCGTGAAGAAGCTGAACGCTGCGGCATGTACTTCGTAAACGTACGTTGGCTGGGCGGTATGCTGACCAACTACAAGACCATCAAGATGTCTATCGAAAGACTGCGCTCCCTGGAAAAGATGCAGGAAGACGGCACCTTCGATATGCTGCCCAAGAAGGAAGTTGCTGCTCTGCAGAAGGAAATGTTCAACCTGGAAAAGAACCTCGGCGGTATCAAGAACATGAACGGTCTGCCCGCTGCTGTGTTCATCGTTGACCCCCGCAAGGAACACAATGCTGTTCTGGAAGCCAAGAAGCTGGGTATTCCGGTTGTGGCTATCGTGGACACCAACTGTGACCCCGACGACGCTGATTACATCATCCCCGGCAACGACGACGCTATCCGTGCTATCCGCCTGATCTCTTCCGTAATCGCTGACGCAGTTCTGGAAGGCAAGCAGGGCGAACAGCTGAACGAAGCTGAAGCAGAAATCACCGCTGCAGAAGCTGAAGAAGACGCAGAACCCGCAAAGTTCTAATCAAATTAACGGATATAAATCGATAAACGGAGGATATTAAAAATGGCAGCTATTACTGCAAAGATGGTAAATGACCTGAGAGCCAAGACTGGTGTTGGTATGATGGACTGCAAGAAGGCTCTCGTTGAAACTGACGGTAACTTTGACGAAGCAGTGAAGGTTCTGAGAGAAAAGGGCCTGGGCAAGGCTGACAAGAAGGCCAGCCGTATTGCCGCTGAAGGCGTTGTTGACATCATGGTTAAGGGTGATGTTGCCGCTATCATCGAAGTAAACGCAGAAACCGACTTCGTTGCCAAGAACGATACTTTCAAGGCATTCGTTAAGGATATTCTGAACATCATCGTTGACAACAAGCCCGCTGACGTAGAAGCTCTGAAGGCTCTGCCCTTCGACGCAAACTTTGAAAACGTTGAAGCAAAGCTGAAGGATATGATCTACACCATCGGTGAAAACATGAACATCCGCCGCTTCGCTGTCGTTGAAGGCGTGTTCAGCACCTATATCCACGGTTCCGGTATGGCCGGCGTTATCGTGAAGTTCAACGCTTGCCCCTGCCTGAAGGACAATGCTGATTTTGCTGAAATGGCAAAGAACGTTGCTCTGCAGATCGCAGCCGGTACTCCCCCCACATACGTTACCAGAGATGAAGTTCCCGCTTCCGTTCTGGAAGAAGAAAAGTCCATCCTGATGGCACAGATCAAGAACGACGAAGCCAACTCCAAGAAGCCCGATGCTATCATCGAAAAGATGGTTATGGGTCGTATCGGCAAGTTCTACGAAAGAAGCTGTCTGGTTGACCAGGCTTACGTGAAGGACGACAGCATGACTGTTGGCAAGTACGTTGAATCCGTTGCCAAGGCTATCGGCCAGGAAATCTCTGTAAACAGCTTCATCCTCTTCGAAAGAGGCGAAGGTCTGGAAAAGAGAGAAGACAACTTCGCAGAAGAAATCGCTCAGCTTACCGGTAAGGCTCAGTAATCTGTAGTTAACATTGAACCCGGTAAGCGGGCTCACCGGTAAGGCTCAGTAATCTGTGGTTTATCCTTGGGTCCGGTAGGCGGGCTCACCGGTAAGGCGCAGTAATCAAGCAGATAATTGAATTTTCCCGTCATTTAGTGATAAGTGGCGGGAATTTTTTCAGGATTTACAGAAAATCTATAGAAAATCTCTTTACAAAACACATTTTTTACGGTACAATATAGTGTAACAACCTGGAAGGGGATACTGTCATGGAAAACGTAAAACCGGTATATAAACGGATTCTTCTGAAGCTTTCCGGCGAAGCACTGGCGCTGAAGGAAACCTACGTGGAAAACGGAAAACAGAAAGAAGAAGTCAAGGAAATTTTTGATGCAGCCAAGCTGGATGAGATTGCCGCTGTGGTAAAGACCTGTGTGAACATGGGTGTACAGGTGGGGATCGTCATCGGTGCGGGGAACATCTGGAGAGGCAAGCTGGGAGAAGGTGTGACCAGAGCCAGAGCGGACCATATGGGGATGCTGGCTACCACCATCAACTGTCTGCGGTTCCAGGATGCACTGGAAAAGGCAGGACTGGACGCCAAGGTAATGTCCGCCGTCATGATGCCGAACTTCGCGGAAATGTTCCATTATAAGACTGCTATCGATTATATGGAAAAGGGCTGCCCTGTGATTTTTGCTGCCGGCACCGGAATTCCTTTTGTTTCCACGGACACCACTTCCGTCGTGAGAGCTGCTGAAATCCAGGCTGACATCATTCTGATGGCCAAGAGCGTGGACGGCGTGTATGACCGTGACCCTGCAAAGGATCCGGAAAATGCTGTGAAGTACAAGGAACTCTCTTATGAAATCTGTCTGCGGGACGATCTGAAGGCTACCGACACCGCTGCTTCTGCCATTGCGGAAGAACAGAAAATCAACAGCTATGTGTTCAGTCTGGAAGATCCGGAAAACATCATCCGTACTGTATGCGGCGAACAGATCGGTACCCTGGTTACCTATGAAAAGATCGAAGCGCCTGTTGTATACGAAAAGTAAAACCTGAGACCTATTTATTCCATACAAACAAAGGAGCATATACCATGAAACTGGATACCAAAGATTTTGAAAAAAAGATGCAGAAGTCCATTGAAGTATATCAGGACAATCTGGCTACCATCCGTGCAGGCCGTGCCAATGCTGCCGTACTGAATAACATCACTGTGGATTACTACGGTTCTCCCACAGCCATCACTTCCGTTGCAGAAGTAAAGGTTGCCGACCCCAAGACCCTGACCATTACCCCCTGGGACAAGAAGACTCTGAAGGATATCGAAAAGGCTATCCAGACTTCTGAAATCGGTATCAACCCCCAGAACGACGGTACCATCATCCGTCTGGTATTCCCCCAGCTGACCGAAGAAAGACGTAAGGAAATCAAGAAGAATCTGCAGAAGCAGGGCGAAGATGCCAAGGTTGCGATCCGGAACATCCGCCGGGATGCCAACGACAAGAGCAAGGCAATGAAGAAGAACGGTGAAATGACCGAAGATGAACTGAAGCAGTCCGACAAGGCTGTGCAGGATCTGGCCGACAAGTACATCAAGGAAATCGACAAGCTCACCGCCGATAAGGAAAAGGAAATCATGGCAATCTGACAGTCAAGTGCCCAGCGCGCGGAATTTCCGGTTTGTGCTGGGCTTTGATTTTGCCGGAAACGGGAATACATCATGATGAATCAATCAAACGAAACCATCTCTGCTCTGGTGGAAAACGCCGGTCTGCGGCATATTGCTTTTATTATGGACGGAAACGGCCGCTGGGCCAACGCCAGAATGATGCCCCGGGAAGCCGGACACAAGGCGGGAGCAGACAATTTCAAGAAAATCGTACGGTACTGCCGGAATATCGGGATCCGGTACTGTACGGTGTATGCATTTTCCACAGAGAACTGGAACCGTCCGAAACGGGAAGTGGACGCCATCATGCGCCTGCTGGATGCTTTTGCCAAAGAAGCGGACGAAGAAAAAGAGATTGAGTTCCATTTTATCGGGGACAAAAGTCCACTGGAACCTTCCATGCGGGAACATCTGGAACGGCTGGAAAAGGATACTGTCGGCAGACCCTATGTGCTGAACATTGCGCTGAACTACGGCGGACGGGCAGAAATCGTCCATGCGGTAAACGCACTGCTGGCGGAAGGGAAGACGGACATTACGGAAGCGGATATTTCTGCCCGGATATACACGTCCCACTGCCCGGATCCGGATCTGGTGGTGCGCACCGGGAAGGAACTGCGGATTTCCAACTTCCTGCTGTGGCAGAGTGCTTATGCGGAATATTATTTCTCTGACAAAATGTGGCCGGAGCTGACCAGTGACGATGTGGACGACATGGTGAAAAGCTTTGCCGGACGGAAACGGCGCTGGGGCGGACTGGACAAGGCATAAGGAGGACGGTATGCTGACAAGAATCATCACAGCCATTGTGGCACTGTGTATCTTTGTGCCGGTGTGCATTTTTTCCGATACGATTCTGTGGGAAATTGCCATGACGATGCTGTGTACGGCGGCAATCTATGAAATCTGGCACTGCATCCGGGGAGAGGACAAAAGTGATGCATCACGGTATATCGGCTCCTTCTGGCTGTACATTCCGGCGGTTCTGGTGGCGGCGTTCCACATCTGGCTGCCGCAGCTTGCCGCTTTGTGGACGTCCAAATGGGGCCTGCCGAAGAACAGCGGGATTGCCATGGAACTGCTGGGGTCTGTATTTTTCTTCGTAATGATGTATGTCTTTGCTGTGGTGGTGTTTTCCAAAGGGAAGATTTCCATCGCCAACGCAGGCGTGATGCTGATGATGACCTTCTATGTGACCATCTCTTTTGTCAGTCTGGTATGCCTTCGTCGGCAGCCGAGAGGATCGGTTCTGTTTCTGCTGCCCTTCATCGGTGCATGGGTCAGTGATACCTTTGCCTATTTTACCGGACGACTGCTTGGAAAGCATAAACTGATTCCGGAAGTCAGTCCCAAGAAGACGGTGGAAGGAGCTGTGGGCGGCGTGGTGTTTACGGCCGTTGCTTATGTGGTGTTCGGTCTTATCATCAGAGAAGGGAACATGTCCGTCAATATTGTTCTGCTGGCAGTAATCGGTGCGCTGGTTTCTGTGCTGTCCCAGATCGGGGATCTGATTGCATCGGTGGTGAAGCGGCATTACGGGATCAAGGACTACGGCAAGCTGTTCCCCGGCCACGGCGGCGTCATGGACCGGTTTGACAGCGTCATTGCCACGGCTCCCGTGCTGTATTTCTTCTATACTGCTCTTCTCATTATATTATTCTAAGGAAAAAACGCATGAAAATTCAAAAAGTAGCCATACTGGGAAGCACCGGTTCCGTGGGGACACAGGCCATTGATGTGGTCAGAGACATGGGACTGGCGGTTTCCCTGCTGACTGCCTGGAACAATCCGGAACTGCTGGCGGAGCAGATTCTGCAGGTGCATCCGGATACGGTTTTTGTGAAAAATAAAGAAGCGGCTGACCGGCTGCGGGAGATGCTGGGTGCGGACTGTCCCCGGTGTATCTGGAGCCAGTCGGAACTGCTGGATGCCGTGCGGACAACCGATGCGGACTGTATCATCCATGCCATTGCAGGACTTGCGGGAATTCCCACAGCCATGGCGGCGGCGGACAGCGGCAAACGGGTGGCCATGGCCAACAAGGAAGCGGTGATCGTGCTGGGGGATGTCCTGCGGGAACACATCCGTCTTTCCGGCGGGGAACTGATTCCGGTGGACAGTGAGCACAGTGCCATTTTCCAGTGTCTGCAGGCCAGTCCCGGGGAAAAGATCCGGCGGATTCTGCTGACGGCATCGGGCGGACCGTTTTTCGGGTATACGAAGGAACAGCTGGCCGGTGTGACCAGAGAACAGACCCTGGCCCATCCCACCTGGAAAATGGGGCCGAAAATCACGGTAGACAGCGCAACGCTCATGAACAAGGGATTTGAGATCATGGAAGCGGTGAGACTGTTTGATGTACCGGAAGACCGGGTGGAAGTACTCATTCACCGGCAGAGCATAATTCACTCCATGGTGGAATATACTGATACCACCGTCATTGCCCAGCTTGCCCCGCCGGATATGCGCTTCTGCATCCGGTATGCCCTGACCCATCCGGAAAGAGACTGTGTTTCTGCACGGGGACTGGATTTTGCTGCTCTGGCAAGCCTGACCTTTGCTGCCCCTGACACAGAAGTGTTCCCCCTGCTGCAGACTGCAAGAGAGGCCATCCGGGAAGACGGAATCGCCCCTGCTGCTCTGATTGCGGCGGATGAAGCGGCTGTGGATGCATTTCTGGCAGGGGAGATCGCCTTTGACAGCATTGCACCGGCTGTGATGGAGACCATGCACCATCTGCCCGTCGGTTCTGTGAAGACAATGGAGGACATCCTCGATACGGTAGACCGTACAAAAGCAAAAACAGCAGAAATTCTGCAGCATATCCGAAACAGTTAGGAAGTGATTTCCATAAATATCTGGACCATTGTACTGGCACTGCTGATCTTTGGGTTCCTCATCTTCATCCATGAGCTGGGACATTATCTGTTTGCCCGCCTGTTCCATGTCACCATCCGGGAATTTGCCATCGGGATGGGGCCGAAGCTGTTCACAAAGGTATCCCGGAAAACCGGCATCGCCTATTCGCTCCGTGCGCTGCCCATCGGCGGATTTGTCAGCATGGTGGGGGAAGACGAAGAATCGGAAGATCCCAATGCCTTTCATAAAAAGCCCGTGTGGCAGCGGATTCTTATTACCGTAGCCGGGGCTGCCATGAATATTCTGGTGGGGGTTCTGGTAATGAGCATTCTGGTGATGTCCCAGGATATGCTGCCATCCACCACCATTGCCAAATTCCGGGAGCCGGAAACATATACGCAGATGCAGACCAATCCGGATACGGGGGAAACAGAAGAAGTGACCGGGATATATACCTCCACGGAATCCTTTGGACTGCAGGTGGGGGATACCATCACAAAAGTAGGACCGTCACGGGTGCGGATTGCCAATGAGCTGGTGTATGAAGTGATGCGCCGGGGCTGGGAACCGCTGGACGTGACCGTGATCCGGGACGGAGAGACCATGGTGATTCCGGACGTACAGTTCCCCACCTTCTATGAAAGTGAAACCATCTTCGGGAATGTGGACTTCTATGTGCTGGGAGAGGATGTGAATCCTGCCACAGTGCTGAAGCATTCTTGTTTCCGGGCGGTTTCCACCATCAAAATGATCTGGGAATCCCTGTACGATATGTTTGCGGGACGGTATGGTATGGAAACGGTTTCCGGGCCTGTAGGGGTGACGGAAGCACTGGGAGAAGCCGCTTCGGAAGGGGCGGAGGATCTGATTTATCTTGCCGTGGTGATCAGCATGAATCTGGGTGTTATGAATCTGCTGCCGTTTCCTGCACTGGACGGCGGACGGCTGTTTTTCCAGCTCATCGAACTGGTGCGCCGGAAGCCTGTGAAGAGAGAACTGGAAGGTATGATCCATTTCGCCGGGCTGGTGCTGCTGATGATTCTGTTTGTGGTGATTACCTTCAAGGACATCATGAACCTGTTCTGAAGCGATGTTAACGATGAAAAATAACAGAAATTGTCCGTGGGTTTTGCCTGCGGCCTTTTCTTTTGCCGGAAACTGTGGTATAATAGCCACGTATGTATTTTTTATTGTATGAAGTGAGGAAATCCGTATGTGCAGACATAAGACGCGGAAGGTGCAGGTGGGTTCTCTTGCCATCGGCGGAGATGCGCCTGTGACCATCCAGTCCATGACCAATGTTCCCGCATCCGATCCGGAGGGCACCACCGCCCAGATTCTGGCTCTGGAAAAAGCGGGATGTGAAATCGTACGCATGGCCGTACCCACCGAAGAAGATGCCGTTATTTTTTCCTATGCGAAAACCCATGGATGCAGCGCCCCTCTGGTGGCCGACATCCATTTTGACTACCGCATTGCACTGGCGTCTCTCCGGCAGGGGGCCGACAAAATCCGCATCAATCCCGGCAACATCGGGGAAGCATGGAAGGTTGAGGAGGTAGCGAAGGCCTGCGGGGCGGCGGGGGTGCCCATCCGGATCGGGGTCAACAGCGGTTCGCTGGACAAAAAGCTGCTGGAAAAATACGGCACTCCCACACCGGAGGCACTGGCGGAATCGGCACTGACACAGGCGGACATGCTGGAGAAATACGGTTTTTCCGATATTGTGCTGTCCATCAAATCATCCACCGTTACTTCCATGATCGAAGCCTGCAGGATTGTGGCGAGGGCATCGGATTACCCCATCCATCTGGGGGTGACGGAAGCGGGAGACGCATATTCGGGACTGGTGAAGAATGCCATCGGCATCGGCGCCCTGCTGACGGAAGGCATCGGCGACACCATACGGGTGTCTCTGACTGCCGATCCCACAGAAGAAATCCGGGCGGCAAGGGAGATTCTGAAAGCGTCCAGCAGATGGGAAAAAGGCGGAATCAACATCATTTCCTGCCCCACCTGCGGGAGGACTGCCATAGATCTGATTGCCCTGCAGGAGCGGTGCAAAACCATGCTGGAAACCCTGGATACCCATGGAAAGACACTGAACGTGGCCATTATGGGATGTGTGGTCAACGGCCCCGGGGAAGCCAGAGAAGCGGATTACGGGCTGGCCGGCGGAAAGGGCTGCGGTCTGGTCTTCCGGAAGGGGAAGCCTGCCGAAAAGGTACCGGAAGAAGGACTGGCAGAGGCGCTGGTGAATATGATCCGGAACGATCTGGCGGCGGAAAGCGGGGCTGCAAATGGCTGAGAGAAAACTGGGGGATATTTTCAAACGGTTTATCCCCCTTGGACTCCATAAGGAAATTTTTGACAGTGCCGCAGAAGTGAAGGTGCGTCTGGACAAGGAGAACCGGATTGCCGAGGTGCGCTGTGCTCTGCCGAAGCTGTACAGGAAAAAAGACCTGTACGAGCTGGAAGGGGAGATTGCACGTACCTATGAGCTGAACCAGATGCGGATTCTGCCCCGGTATCCGGCGGAGCTGTTTACCACCGACTACATTTCCGATGTGCTGATGGAAGCGGCCAGAGTCGGGGTGGTGATCAACGGCTTTTTCAACCGGTACGAACTGGAAGCGGACGACGAATCCCTGAAGTTCAGAATTCCTTTTACCCACGGGGGGATTTCTCTGCTGGATCTGGCCAGAACCGGGGACGTGATTTCCGGAATCATTTTCAGCGAATTCGGTCTGCAGTACAAAGTGGAAATCCTGCAGGCGGACAATGCCCAGTCCCAGTATGAAGCATTCATGCAGGGACAGCTTGCCCAGCTCCAGTCCCAGTCTGCCATCATCATGCGGGAAGCGGAACGTCTGGAAGCGGAAGCCGCCCAGAAAGCCGAAACAGGTGCTTCCCCCGCCGATGCCGAGCCGGAAAAGCCGGTACTGCCCAGAGTGGCGTCTCTGTTTGAAGGCAGTGACGAAGTCCGGTGGCTGAAGGAGGGCGTGGTGCAGTCCGGGAAATATGTGTTCGATGTGTCTGAGCCTTCTGTGGTGTACGGGGAGCTGTTTCCCATGGAAAATATTGTGCCGCTGCGGGGGATCCGGTCTACGGCGAAATCCTGTGTGATTCTGGGAGAAGTATTTGACATCCAGAGCAAGGAAACCCGCAAAGGGGACAAGACCATGATTACCGTGGCACTCACCGACAAGGAAGCCTCCCTGTACGTGAAGCTGACGGTGCCCATTGAGCAGATGGACGAAACCATGGGTCTGTGGTCCAAAGGCAAGCGGTATGCCGTCCGGGGCAGCATCAAAAAGGACACCTTCGACGGGGAACTGTTCATGCAGTATACCGATATTCTGCAGGTGAAGCCGGTGCTGCGGCAGGACAAATCCGATGAAAAACGGGTGGAGCTCCATCTGCATACCTGCATGTCCGCCATGGACGCCACCACCAGAGCCGATGAAGTGGTGAAAACGGCCGCCCGCTGGGGACACAAAGCCGTGGCCATCACCGACCATGGGAATCTGCAGTCCTTTCCGGTGGCCATGCTGGCTGCAGACGGGCTGAAAAAGGACGGCAAGGAGCTGAAGGTGCTCTATGGGGTGGAAGCCTACTATGTGGACGATACCTTCCGTGCCTCCTACAAAGGGGAAGACGTGGGCTTTTCCGATGAATGCATCGTATTCGATATTGAAACCACAGGGCTTTCCGCAGTCAGCTGCAAGATTACCGAAATCGGGGCCGTGCGGATCAAGGGCGGACAGGTGCTGGAACGGTTCAATATGCTGGTGAACCCCGGCGAGCCGATTCCGCAGAACATCGTAGAGCTGACCGGGATCACCGATGAAATGGTGGCGAACGAACCGACCATTGATGTGGTGCTGCCGAAGTTCCTCGAGTTTGTGGGAGACAAGCTGCTGATTGCCCACAATGCGGCCTTTGACACGGGCTTTATCCGGCAGGCGGCGGAAAATCTGGGACTGCCGTTTACCAATCCCTATCTGGATACGCTGGCCATGTCCCGGTACATGAATCCCGACCTGAAGAACCACAAGCTGGATACCCTTGCCAGACATTACAATCTGGGGGATTTCAACCACCACAGAGCCTGTGACGATGCGGAAATGCTGGCGAACATCTACTTCTGCATGGCCGCCAATCTGGAAGAGGAAGGGATCTCCAACATCGGTCTGATGAACTACGCCATGAGCGAAAAGGCCGACCCGCTGAAGCTGAAAACCTACCATCTGATCATTCTGGTGAAGAATCAGGTGGGGATGAAGAATCTGTACAAACTGGTGTCCGACGGGTATCTGAAATACTATCGCCGGAACCCGAGAATCCCCCGCTCCCATCTGGAAGAACTCCGGGAAGGGCTTATCATCGGTTCTGCCTGTGAAGCCGGGGAACTGTTTTCCGCCATCCGGGAAGGCCGTTCGGAATCCGACCTTGTGGAAATGGCGCAGTTTTATGATTATCTGGAAATCCAGCCCATCTCCAACAACAGCTTCATAATCGAGCAGGGAATGGTGAAGGACGAAGAAGAACTGAAAAACCTGAACCGCCGTGTGATCGAGATTGCCCGGAAAGCCGGAAAGCCGGTCTGCGCTACCTGTGATGCACATTACCTGAATCCGGAAGACGAAATATACCGCCGGATCATTCTGGCCGGGATGAAGTTCAAGGACGCCGACAAGGAAACCTTCCTGTACTACCGTACCACGGAGGAAATGCTGGCGGAATTCGACTATCTGGGGGAAGAACTGGCAAAAGAAGTGGTCATCACCAACCCGAATCTGGTGGCCGACTGGATTGAGGATGTGCGGCCCATTCCGGAAGGAAACTATCCGCCTCACATTGACGGTGCAGAAGAAGAGCTGACCACAAAATGCTGGAATCTGGCCAAGGATCTGTACGGAGATCCGCTGCCGGAGGTGGTTTCTGCCAGACTGGAAAGAGAGCTGAACTCCATCATTTCCAACGGCTTTGCCATCATGTACATCATTGCCCGGAAGCTGGTGGAAAACAGTGAGTCCAAAGGGTATCAGGTGGGGTCCCGCGGGTCTGTGGGTTCCTCCTTTGCCGCCACCATGGCCGGGATCACCCGAGTCAATCCACTGCCGCCCCACTACCGCTGTCCCAAGTGCAAGTGGAATCAGTTTCTGGAAGGCGGGGAAATCGGTTCCGGGTTCGACCTGCCGGAGAAAAACTGCCCGGAATGCGGCACACCTCTGGAACGGGACGGACACGATATTCCTTTTGAAACCTTTCTGGGGTTCAAGGGGGATAAGACGCCTGACATTGACCTGAACTTCTCCGGGGACGTACAGGGGGATGCCCATAAGTTTACGGAAGTGCTGTTCGGTACCGGAAAAGCCTTCAAGGCCGGTACCATCGGCACACTGGCGGACAAGACCGCATACGGGTATATCCTGCATTATCTGGAAGACAAGGGCATTTCCGTGAACCGTGCGGAGATTGACCGGCTGGTGGCAGGCTGTGTAGGGGTCAAGCGTACCACAGGGCAGCACCCCGGCGGGATCATCGTTGTGCCTGCGGAATACGACATCACCGACTTCTCACCGGTACAGCACCCGGCGGACGACCCAAACTCCGATATTATCACGACCCACTTTGAGTTCAAATACCTCCACGACACCATTCTGAAGCTGGACATTCTAGGACACGATATTCCCACCAAGTACAAACGGATGGAAGAATATTCCGGTGTGCCTGTGCTGGATGTGCCTCTCAGTGATCCTGCCGTGTACCAGAGCTTTACTTCCACCGACCCCATCGGCGTGACTCCGGAACAGATCGATTCCAAGACCGCCACACTGGGACTGCCCGAAATGGGTACCCGGTTTATCCGCGGGGTTCTGATGGACGCACAGCCGAAGAATTTCACCGACCTTCTGCAGATTTCCGGACTGACCCACGGCACCGGCTGCTGGCTGGGGAACGCACAGGAACTGATCGCCAATAAGGTCTGCACCATTTCCGACGTTATCGGGTGCCGTGACGACATCATGATGACCCTGATCCACAAGTACCACATGGACAAGAGCCTTTCCTTCAAGATCATGGAGTTTGTCCGGAAAAACAAAAAGGGGGTCATCATTCCCCAGGATATGCAGAACGCCATGCTGGAACACAATGTTCCCCAGTGGTATATCGACTCCCTGCAGAAGATCCGGTACATGTTCCCGAAAGCCCATGCGGCGGCATACGTTATGGACGCTATCCGCCTGATGTGGTACAAGATCTATTATCCGGTGGCGTTCTATGCGGGATACTTTTCCGCAGCCCCGGACGGGTTTGACGGAGAAATCGTCATGGGCGGCAGAGAACACGTGAAAACCACCCTCACCGATATGAACAAGCGGCGGAACGAGCTGTCCCAGAAGGATGTGGACGTGGCGGACGCACTGATGCTCATCAATGAGTATTACCAGAGAGGGTACGAGTTCCTGCCGGTGGATATCCACAGATCCCATGCCAGCAAGTATCTGCCGGAAAACGGAAAGATCCGGCTGCCCTTTTCCTCCCTGCCGGGGATCGGTGCCAATGCGGCGGAAAGCATCATGCAGGCCCGGGACCGGACGGAGATCTATTCCATCGACCAGCTGCAGCAGGAAGCGAAAATGTCCAAGTCTGTGCTGGAGATTCTGGAACGGAACGGCGCACTGAAGGGACTTTCCAAAACAAACCAGCTTTCCATGTTTTAAGAAGGAGTACATACCGTTATGATAGGAATTGGTACAATTGTCAATGTTCTGGCCATCATCGCCGGCAGTACCATTGGGATGCTTGCCCAGAAGGGGATTCCCGACCGGCTGCAGAAATCGGTGATGAAGGTGCTGGGGATTGCCACCATGTTTATCGGGCTGTCCGGGACGCTGGCGGAAATGCTGGTGGTGACACCGGAGGGGATTTCCACCAAAGGAACCATGCTGATGATCATTTCGCTGGTGCTGGGAACCATCTGCGGGGAGCTGCTGCGGATTGAAGACAGACTGGAATCCATGGGCGACAAGCTGAAGAGCCTGAAACTGTTTCGGAATGCCAGCGCTACCTTCACGGAGGGCTTTGTGACGGCCACACTGGTGGTTTCCATCGGCGCCATGGCCATCATCGGTTCCTTCAACGACGGTCTGGGTCTGGGGCCGGAGGTGCTTATCACCAAATCCATCCTGGACTTTGTGTCCACTATGATTTTCGCATCCACCCTGGGGGTAGGCGTACTTTGCTCCTGCATTCCCATGGGGATCTATCAAGGGCTTCTGACTGTCCTGGCACAGTTCCTGAAACCGCTGTTTGACGGTACCAACATCATTTCCGACCTGTCACTGGTGGGGTCCGTGCTGATCTTTGCCATTGGGATCAACCTGTTCTCCTCCAAGAGCGTCAAGGTGGGGAACATGCTGCCGGCACTGCTGGTACCTGTGATCTACGGGCTTGTGATGAAAGCCATCGCATAAAAACAAAATCCTCCCATCCTGTTTACGTCTAAATCCATGGGGACACGCATATATTGGAGCAGACGAAAAACAGACGGGAGGATTTTTATGTCCAGTATTACAGCCAGTCCGGAGATATACAGACATATTGCGGAACGGACAGGGGGAGAGATTTACATTGGTGTGGTAGGCCCGGTGCGCAGCGGAAAGTCCACATTTATCAGACGGTTTATGGAATCCGTGGTGATCCCCGCCATACCAGGGGAATACGACCGGAACCGTGCCAGAGACGAGATGCCCCAGAGTGCCGGGGGAAGAACCGTCATGACCACAGAGCCGAAATT
>JAFQGY010000417.1 GCA_017415325.1 Clostridia bacterium | reverse complement strand
GAGCAGCCGGGATTCCATTCTGGAACCCGAGGTCCCTGGGAGCTCTCTCCACTATTTCTCATGTCTTGGATATACAATATCCAGTGGCAGATGGAATTGCAGGAACTATATCCAGTGGGAATCCTGTTGAAAGTTCTTTGCCCACTTGGCGTAGCCAATGTGATGCTTTCATTTCAAGAAAGCGACCCGTTCCTCTATACAAACAGGTTAGTTAATCATCATTTACATATGCCGTATGCAGAATACAGCCAGTACCACTGCTATGAGGATGGCGGCAGCGATGGGAAGCCAGATGTACATGCTGCGGCGTTCCCGTTCCAGATAGGTTACAAACCGCTCCGGATGGTCCGGATCCACATAGATGGATACAGTGTGTCTGTCGGCATATTCGGTATAGTTGAAATTGTGAAATGTGGTGGCGGTGTACTGCTGTCCGGCGTATGTGTAGGTGATCTGCGGCTTGAAGGAAGAACGGTCCCGACCGTCAAACAGCCAGTTTTCCACCAGACCCACCACCGTCCCCTGGATTTCTGTATGGCAGTTCCGGGTATGCAGCGCAAAGCGGAGCTCCAGGATCATGACCACCAGAAAGGGGATCCACAGTACCCATATCAAAAGCATTGGCAAAGACTCCTTATGGTTCAGTGTATCGTAATTTCCTCTCCGTTTACCACACGGACGATATTTTCGTCGATGAACTCCTCAAACGCCTCTTCATTCCCCGCAGCAAGCTCCGCCTGCATTTCGGCAATGGCAGCGTTCATGGCGTCCTGCCGTCTGCGCTGATCGATCATTTCCGCATTGGCATAGGCAATCAGTCCGGCCATGACCAGAAGCAGAACCGCAGTGACGATGATGCTGGGGACAGCCTTCTCTTTTTCCCGGGAGAGCAGAATGTGTTCCGGGTCGGCGGGATCCACCCATACCATCACGGGCATGTTTACGGCATAGGTGTCGTAGGTGAATTTATAGAAGGTGGTGCTTTCCCAGCGCAGACCGTTGTAGGTATAGGCCACCACGGGCCTGAAGGTGGAGCGGCTGCGGCGGCCAAACATCCAGTGTTCTTCCAGTCGGACAACTACCCCTTCCACAGCCTCCGTACAGCGGCGGGAACGGATCGCATGGAGGATCTCCCGTACAAATAAGAACAGCGGCAGACCCAGCAGCAGGATGCACAGCACGATGTATTGCATCATATAGATTTCCTCCGTGGGGGATCATTCTCTCCCCAGTTTCCGGGCGCAGATGTAATACGAAATACACAGCAGGATGGTGGCTCCCGTCCAGGCGGAAAATTCAGCGGCAAAGATCCAGTTTTCCGGCAGTCCCGCAATTCCCACCAGCATGGCGACTCCCACACGCATAATGAATTCCGCAATGCCGGACAGGGTGGGGATCAGCGTCTTGCCCATGCCCTGCAGGGCCGAACGGTAGGCATACAGCAGATACAGTACGGACAGAAAGGCGCTCATGAAGAACAGATACTGGTACGCCACTTCCCCTGCCGCCGCTTCTTCCGCTGCCGATTCACTGGAAATGAACAGCATGGTGATCTGCCGGCCGAAGGTGATCATGACGGTGCTGATGACCGCAGAGGTGGCGGCGCTGATGAGACAGGCAATGTTGACGCCCCGCCGGACTCTGTCAAATTCCCCGGCACCCACGTTCTGTCCCACATAGGTCATGACGGCACTGCCGTAGGATACACCGCAGATTTCCAGAAGACCGTAGAGCTTGTTGGTGGCGGTGAAGCCCGCAATGAAGACGGTGCCGAAGCCGTTGACCACGGACTGCACGATCATGCCGCCGATATGGATGATGGTCCACTGCACGGAAATGGGGTATCCCAGCTTCAGCAGTTCGGCGGCGACGGTACGGTCAGGCTTCATGTCGGAACGGTGGAAATGCAGTTCCGGGGTGCGCAGGATCTTGAGGGTGCAGATTCCCCCTGCCAGTGCCTGGGCAAAGATGGTGGCAATGGCTGCCCCGGCGATTCCCCAGTCCAGCAGAAACACCGTCACGCAGTCCAGAACAATATTGGTGACGGAAGCGGTGATCATGGCCGCAAGGGGTGTACGGCTGTCCCCCACGGAACGGACCACGGAGGAGGTGAAGTTATAGAACATCAGGCAGGGAATCCCCGCAAACAGGATCCGGATGTACAGCTCTGCCATGGGCCGCAGATCGGCAGGAACCCGCAGCAGATTCAGAAACAGCGGTAAAAGCAGCTGGGCAGCCACGGCGGTGATGACAGTGATGAAAATGGTCAGCCGGGCGGCAAGTCCGATGGTACGCCGGAGAGAGGCCATATCCCCCTCCCCGAATTTCTGGGACATCCGTACGGAGAACCCCTGGGTGAACCCCATCACGATGCCGAGAACCATCCAGTTGAGCCAGTCCACGGTACCCAGGGCAGCCAGCGCATCCATCCCGACGCCCCGTCCCACGATGATGGTGTCCACCACTGTATAGCACTGCTGGAACACATTCCCCAGCATCAGCGGCAGTGCAAAAAAGAAGATCAGCCGGGCAGGTGAGCCGGATGTCATGGTCTTGAGTGATTGCATGATAAACTCCAGAGAAAAGTAAGATGTAAGAAGTCAGAAATCAGAGATATGAGAGTGTGTGCAGAACCGGTAAGACAAAAAGTACCTCTTACTTCTTATCTCTTATTTCTTACCTGTCACTCCACCTGGAACAGCTCCTATTCCACTTGGAATAGGTAGAATTTCAGGTATTCCGTTTCCGGGACGTTCCACAGGATCGGATGGTCGGGGGCCTGGGCTCTTTCTTCGATCTGCCGCAGGGTCACATGGGCTTCTTCGGCCGATTCATGGAGCATCCGCTTGAACAGATCCGGGGGCATGAAGTGGGAGCAGGAACAGGTGGCAAGGTATCCCCCTCTGGGAAGCAGGCGCATGGCCAGGGTGTTGATTTCACGGTATCCCCGGTAGGCGGATTTCACGGTGTCCCGGCTCTTGGTGAATGCCGGAGGGTCCAGAATGATGTAGTCCCACCGACCCTTGTTTTTCTTTTCCTCCGCCAGTTCCCGGAGCATGTCGAACACATCCGCCTGTACCACGGTCATGGTGTCGGATACGCCGTTGATGGCAGCGTTGTGCCGGGCCATTTCCACAGCTTCCGCCGAGATGTCCACCGATTCTACGGATACGGCACCCGCCATGGCGCAGTTCAGCCCGAAGGAACCGGTGTGGGTGAACATGTCCAGCACCCGTTTGCCACTGGCCAGTCCGGCGGCGGCTCTGCGGTTGTGCTTCTGGTCCAGGAAGAACCCGGTTTTCTGGCCGTTTATAAAGTCCACGGTATACTGCACACCGTTTTCCGACAGTGCGGCTTCCCGGGGACAGGTTTCTTCCGTCAGCCCGAAATAGGCAGGATTCCAGAATCCGTCATATTCCTCCAGTCCTTCCAGCCGCCGCAGATTCCCTGTACAGCGCTCGTATACGGCGGTGATCTCCATTCCCTCCGCCCGGCATGCTTCCGCCAGCAGCGGGTACAGCAGATCCCGGTGTACATGGATCCCGGCAGACAGCACCTCCGATACCAGAACGGAACCGTACCGGTCTACGGTCCAGCCCGGAAAATGATCCGCTTCCCCGAAAATCAGCCGGATTCCCCCGGTGGGAGAGGCGAAATCGTCGGGCATGACGGTTTTACGGTAGGCGACCGCATGGGACAGTCTCCGGGCCCAGAAAGCGGTATCGAAGCTGTCGTTGGTGTTGGTGGAAACCAGCCGGACCCGGATCTTGGAGTGATCGTTATAGAACCCGGAACCCAGGTACTTTCCCTTTTCGGAATACACATCCGCAATGTCGCCCATGGGGATGGCTTCCAGCGGAGTACCATCGGGGGTGGTCATGGAAAGCACTTCTTCTCCGAAGACCCACGGATGACCGGATCTTGCTTTTTTTGCCGCTTTTTCAGTTACGGTAAGGCGGGGATAAGTTCGCATATGACGTTTGTCCTTTTTCCTATGTATGATTGCCTATAGTATAACAATAATCGGAAGGAATTGCAAGGGGCAGGGGAAAATTCAGGTACCATAATTTCGGTCATCCCCTTGCGCAACCGGGAAAAATATGCTATACTGCTGTCAGTATTGCTGAATGAGAGGAAAATGGAAAGATGTCTGATATTCTGATTGTACAAAACCTTTCCAAATCCTTCCGGTTGTCTGCCAAACAGCAGAAGCTGGAAAATACAAATGAAAAAGTCCGCCGGGCTGTGCGGGATCTGTCCTTTACGGTAAAAGAAGGGGAGATTTTCGGGCTGCTGGGGCCCAACGGGGCAGGCAAAACCACCACACTGCGGATGATCGCCACGCTGATCAAACCCGATGCGGGGGATGCGCTGCTGGACGGGGCAAGTGTGGTGAAGGAGCCGGAGAAGGTGCGGCAGAAAATCGGGTTTCTCACCAGTGAACTGAAGCTGGAGGAGTTCTTCACGCCGGACTATCTCTTTGACTTTTTCTCCGAAGTCCACGGGATCCCGAAGGATGTACGGAACGCACGGAAAAAAGACCTGTTCGCCCGGTTCGGGATCGATGCCTTTGCCCAGGTGAAGGCATCAGGGCTGTCCACGGGGATGAAGCAGAAAACCTCTCTGGCCATATCCGTTGCCCATGACCCGTCCGTGATCATTTTTGACGAACCCACAAACGGTCTGGACGTCATCACTGCCCGGACGGTCACGGATTTTCTGCTGGATCTGCGCCGGGATGGGAAGACCATCGTGCTGTCCACCCATATTTTCAGTCTGGTGGAAAAGCTCTGTGACCGGGTGGGCATTCTCATTGACGGCGGTCTGACTGCCTGCGGGGAACTGTCGGAAATCTGCGGCGGGATGTCCCTGGAAGACCGGTTCTTTGACTATTACTACGCAGCAAAGGGGGAAGAGAAACGGTGAGCGGGATTTTTGTGATTATGAAAAAGGAGCTGCGCCGGTTCTTCACGGATACCCGGATGCTGGTGACCGTACTGCTGCTGCCGGGGCTGCTGGTGTACGTGATGTATTCCGTCATGGGGGACGCCATGGGGAACATGTTTACGGTGGAAGACGACTATGTGTACCGGGTGGGTGTAGCCGGTGACAGTGACCTGCTTGTGTACATGGACGTGGATGTGCCGGTTACCTACTGGGATACCCGGACGGAAACATATACAGATACGGTGGATGGTGCGTCCGACCCCATGCTTCTGCTGCAGGAGGGGCTTCTGGATCTGTATGTGGTCTTTCCGGAGAATTTCTCCGAGGCATTTGCCGGTTCCGTCAACCATGTCAATCCGCCGCCCCATGTGGCCGTATACTTCAATTCCAATGAAACTGCCTCGCAGGGCGCCTATTCTCTGGTGACAGCGCTTCTGGAACAGCTGGAAACCCATTTCCGTCAGAAGGGCTTTACGGTGAATACCGACCCGACCCTGACCTACGATGCGGCTGCCTCCGAGGATACTTCCGCCATGTTCTTCTCCATGCTGATGCCCATGTTCCTGACCATGCTGCTCTTCACCGGGGCACAGGCTGTGGCAACGGAATCCATCGCCGGCGAGAAGGAACGGGGTACCATGGCCACCCTGCTGATTACCCCGCTGAAGCGTTCCAGCATCGCCTGGGGGAAGATTGCCGCCCTGACCATTACGGCTGTGGCGTCCGGGGTGGTGACCACCGGGTTTGTGGTGGCGTCCCTGCCGAAGATGATGCAGGGGATGATTACCATGGAAACGGATCTGTATTCCATCGGGGACTATATCCTGCTGGGTCTGGTGCTGATCTCCACGGCGGTGGTGTATGTCACCGTGATTTCCCTGCTGTCTGCCTTTGCCAAGAGCGTCAAGGAAGCCCAGGCACTGGTGACGCCCCTGATGATGGTGGTGATTCTCATCGGTCTGACATCCATGTTTACCGAGGGACAGACGGTGGAATGGTTCTGGTATCTGGTTCCCCTGTACAACAGCGTCCAGTCCATCACGGGCATTTTTGCCGCAGAGCCGGATACTCTGGGGATTGTCATCACCACGGCTGTGAACCTTGCGGCGGCGGGCATCGGCGTGTTCGGCCTGTCCAGAATGATGAACAGCGAAAAAGTCATGTTCCACTGAGGGTATATGCTCTCTGAACCTGCATAACTTATTATCCAAGCGGAGGTATACATATGTCTTATCTGATTACCCACTGGTGCGATGTTCCGGCGAAGTTTTTCTCCGAAGAACGGATCAAAGAGGTTATCGACTGCGGCATCAATCTGGTCATGGGCGCCTATGACGTGGAGATGAACCGCAAAGCACTGGAATACTGCGAAAAATACGGTGTGCAGTACATGCTGTGGGATCGCCGGATTGCCATGGCCATGAACGAGCCGGAGAAAATGGACGAATATATCTCTTCTCTCTGCGCCGACTATAAGGACTATCCCGCTCTGCACAGCTACCACATCACCGATGAACCGGGGGCGGACAGATTCCCGCTGCTGGGCCGGATCGTGGAAACTTTCCAAAAGTATGACCCGGATCACGTGGCCTACATCAACCTGTTCCCCAACTATGCCAACGAGCAGCAGCTGGGCACCCCCACCTATGACGAACACCTGAGACAGTACATGGACATCGTCAAGCCGGAACTGCTGAGCTACGACCACTACCACCTGCTGACCCCCAACCGTCCGGAAAATCCCGTGGACATCGACGACCCCAGAGAAGCGGGGATCTATGCGGCGGCACAGCAGAGAGTGGAGCGGGCAGGGTTCTACGACAACATCGAAGCCATCCGGAAGTACGGTCTGGAATACGGTGTTCCCTATATGCTCATCATTCTGCTGACGGAACACGGCCCGTACCGGTATCTGCGTCGGGAAGAAATCTCCTATGAAATCTGGCAGACCCTGGCCTACGGCTGTACCCTGCTGTCCTACTTCACCTACTGGACTCCCGGTGACGACCCGGTATGGCATTTCCGCAACGGGATCATCTCCGCTGACGGGGAAAAATGCCAGCATTACTGGGACGTACAGGCACTGAACAAGGTGATCACCCCTGTGGGCGAAAAGATCGCAGCTACAAAATCTGCGGCGGTATTCCACGTGGGCGAAGAAAAGGAAAACGTACAGTTCTTTGCAGGCTACGGAAAGATCCGCTCCATCACCGGCGGCAGTCTGACAGTCGGCTTCTTCGAGGACGGCAGCATGATCCTGGCCAACAAGGATTTCGACAACGGCGCAGATGTGGCAATCGACACCGATGCGGAACTGCTGCTGTTTGACGGAGAAAACTATGTACCCTGCGGCAGAACCGTAAAGCTGGAAGCCGGCGGCGGGGCACTTTTAATGGTTAAATAAGAAATAAAGATATAAGAAGTAAGAAGTACGGGAGACTATTTCTTATCTCTTACCTCTTACTTCTTACTTTTCATGGAGGTATCACCAATGAAACATACGATTTTGACCCGTTCTCCCCTGGGCAATCCCCACAGAGTGTGGCGGCAGGACAATTTTGTGCTTTCCACCTTCTCCGCCAAGGGCGAAAATATGCGGGATGTGCTGGAAAACTGTGCGGATGCAGGCTTTACCATGCTGGAACTGGGCTGGGCAAGCCATGAACAGGCGGAAGAAGCACTGCGGATCTGCGAAGAACTGGACATCGACCTGCTGTATCAGGATTTCTCCCTGTTCGGCGGAATGCAGGCGCACAAGCTGGACAGAGGCCCCTGGGACAATGCCAAGGCGGTTGCGGATCACGTAAGACCCTACAAGTCCTGCGTGGGCTACTACATCTGGGATGAACCCTATGTGGAAGATCAGCTGGTGGAAGCACGCCGGGTGGTGGATCTGTTCCAGAAGGAAGACCCCGCAAGATGCCCCTTCACCGTAGCCATTCCCAGCTACAACGACAAGTTCACCTGGAAGAACGGTGAGTTTGCCGGATACCTGTACAATTATGTAAACATCATCGACCCGCCCATGCTGTCCCTGGACTACTATCCCATCGGCCTGCCGGGTTACACCGACGAAAAGCAGCTGGACGATTCCCTGATGTGGTGTGACCTGGGGCTCATGCGGCAGCTCTGCAAGCGGCATAACCTGCCCCTGTGGTTCTATTATCAGGCTGTGAATCTGTATAAGTACGCCCACTTTGAATTCCCCATGGTACGGATGATGATGTATGCCGCCGTTCTGTACGGGGCAAAGGCACTGCAGCAGTTCACCTGCGTGGGTTCCGTCATCGACGAAAAGGGGCAGAAGAGCATTTTCTTTGACGAAACCAAGGCCATCCACGCCGAGTTCAAAAAGCTGGGCAATACCCTTATGGCACTGGATTCCCGGTATGTGTTCCACTCTGCCGACCTGCTGCCCACTTCTCCCTACCTGACCGGGCTTGCCGACGACATCACCGACAGCGAAGTGCTTTCCGGCACGCTGCAGGACCGTGTTTCCGTGGGGGAACTGGAAGACCGATACGGCAACACCTATCTGGTGATCCTGAACCGAGATTTCACCGTGGAAAAGACCGTGGAACTGTCTCTGAAAAAGAATTACCGGATCTACGAAGTATCCAGAGAAACCGGACGTCAGAGCGTACTGGACGACGGTACCGACAGACTGACCGTAACGCTGGCTCCCGGGGATGCTGTGCTGGTACGGGTGCAGGATGCGGCAGAAGAAGCCTATACGGTGGAATACCGTCTGGAAAAATAATGCCGGATTCCCAAAGGACATAATCAGGAGGTGCGGACATGAAATATTCCGTATGGTCGTATTATCTCAGAGAATTTTCCCCGGAAGAACAGATCGGGCACTATCTGGACTGTGGTTTTCAGTACGCCGAGCTGTCCGATGAAGACGGGTTTATCCTGCTGGACAGAGGTGCAGGTGCCAGGGTGGGGGCGGAACTGAAAAAGTATGCGGATGACCGTGGTTTCTCCTATCCCCAGGGGCATCTGTGGCTCCGGGCAAACATCACAGCGGACGACTACATGGATACGGCGGACAAGCTGAAAAACTGGCTGGACATGTATGAAGCCCTGGACATCCGGGCAGCTGTTCTGCACACCGGCCGGAATCCCGATATTTCTCCGGAAGAAACGGACGCAAGACGGGTAAAGGTGCTGACGGAACTGACGGACTACATCAAGGGCACAGACATCACCATCTGTCTGGAAAACCTGACAAACGATCTGGATCACTCCGGCCCTCTGCTGGATCTGATCGACCGGGTGGGATCCGATCATCTGGGGGTATGTCTGGACACGGGACACCTGAATCTGCGTCCCGGGGAGAGCCAGTACGACTTTATCAAAAACTGCGGTTCCCGGCTGAAAGCACTGCACATCGCCGACAACGAAGGCCAGACCGACCAGCACATGATGCCCTATGGCCGCGGCAGGGTGAACTGGAAAGATGTAATCCGTGGCCTGAAGGAAGTGGGATATGACGGTCTTTTCAATCTGGAAATTCCGGGTGAAGCAACCGCTCCCATGGAAATCAAGCTGGCCAAGCTGCGGTATGTGAAGGAAATCTGTGCCTACATGACCGGGGAGATTGAAAAATAAGAGATAAGAAGTCAGAGATAAGAGATATTTTCGACAGAGCGTCCTGCGGAGAGGTGGGGCGTTCTGTTTTTGTAATTTGGATTTTTGTATTGCTTACAGCGGTGGTGTTTTTTTCTGGGATGTTTGAAGGGGGATTTGGATGTTTGTATTGCTTACAGCGGGTTTGTTGGTACGATGACCATCGTAGGGGTGTCCTTC
>JAFQGY010000416.1 GCA_017415325.1 Clostridia bacterium | reverse complement strand
CCCAAATCCCCCCACCCCCTTGCATATATACGAATTTTATGTTATTATAATAAGGTAGACAACCAAACGAAAAGGAAGAAACAAAATGGATTCTGAAAATACAGAAAAGCAGGACGGCTGCACGGAAACCGTCATCCTTGAAAGTGAAAAAGACTGTGCCCTGTTTCTGAAAAAGGGACAGCTTTCCGAAACCCCGCCCGTTCCCGCGGAAGAACTGCCCATGACCAGGGGCGCAAGTACCAGACGATTCACCGGACTGTTCCGGAAAGCACTCTGGATACCCGTCGGACTGGGGGCACTGTCCGGCGTCTTCTGGGCCATGACATGCCTGCAGGACTTTGACTGGGACATCGGCCATATTGCGTCCGGTTCCCTCTGGTTCACGCTGGCAATGCTCTGCTGGATTCTCGGGTTTGCCGGGACAGCGGCTCTGATGATTCCGGCACGGCGGGTGAGACAGTACCGGTTCCCTGAGACAGGGCTGGGCGAAACCTTCACCGGATTTCTGGCGGCGGCCCTGTTCGGCGTACATGCGCTGCGGCAGGTGATGACAGCCTTCACCACCGCTCCCTCCTCCGCTGCGGCCATCAACACGGCGGCCCTTTCCAAACTGGCGGCGGGATGCCTCTTTCTGGCGGCGCTGTATTTCCTGTGCGTGGGTCTGGGCCGTCGGGGGATTCTGATGACAGTGCTTTCCATGGGCGGGGCCGTCTCCATGATGCTGGTGCTGTTCCGGGATTATTTCCAGTTTGATCTGCCGCTGAACAGCCCCGTCCGGAATCTGTCCATGCTGGCATATGCGGCACTGCTGCTGTTCTTTCTGGCGGAAACCCGGGTTCACGTGGATCTGTGGTACACCGGCGTCCCCTTCACGGTACTGGCGAATGTCTCCGTGTTCCTTCTGACCGGTGCATACGGACTGGCAGAAGTGATTTTGGCCATTGCCGGGTACACACAGTTCAGCATGATGGAAGGTGCGGCATTCCTTGGCACGGCGGGACTAGCATTCTTCCGGCTGAAAAAACTGCCCCTGCTGATCGGAGATCATCTGCCGCCTCCGCCCACGGAAGATGAAGTGAAGAAAGCGGCGAAAAAGAAGCAGAAATAAATCTCTCCGGTATTGATCATTCAGAAAACGAGGAATTTATATATGATGACAAACGAAAACAAGACCCCCGAAATCAGCCTGACACTGGATCCCTTCGGCAGCGCAGCCGCAGCACAGGAAGCCCCTGCAGCACCGGCCCCCTCCCTCACCCAGGCAGCGGAACCGGCCGTGGAAGAAGCGGTACCGGCTCTTGACGAATCTGCCTTTTCGGAAGCGGAACGGAAGATGATCGACGACTTCTCCGAAAAGATTGACATCACGGATTCCACCACGATTCTGGGATTCGGTGCGTCCGCCCAGAAAAAGATTGCGGACTTCTCCGACACGGCTCTTTCCGGCGTCCGGAACAAGGATTTCGGCGAAACCGGGGAAATGATCACGAACCTGATCGCCCAGCTGCGGGAAATGAACGATGATGCGGAAGACGAAGGTGGGTTCCTGGGTCTTTTCAAGAACACAAAGCGGAAAATCGAGAATCTGAAAACCAAGTACGACAAGGTGGAAACCAGCGTCAACGACATCACGGACAATCTGCAGCAGCACCAGATCACCCTGCTGAAGGATGTAGCCATGTTTGACAATCTCTACGAAGTGAACATGACCTACTTCAAGGAGCTGTCCATGTACATTCTGGCAGGCAAGAAGAAGCTGCACCACGAACAGACGGTGACCCTGCAGGCGCTGAAGGAAAAAGCCGCCGCCACGGGACTGCCGGAAGACGCACAGGCGGCCAACGATTTTGCGGAACAGTGCGTCCGATTTGAGCGGAAAATCCATGACCTGGAGCTGACCCGGATGGTATCGGTGCAGATGGCGCCCCAGATCCGGATGGTACAGAACAACGACACCATGATGGTGGAAAAGATCCAGACGGTCATCATGAACACCATCCCTCTCTGGAAGAGCCAGATGGTGATTGCCCTGGGTATCGAGCACTCCCGGCAGGCCATGGAAGCCCAGCGTGCCGTCACCGACATGACCAACGAGCTGCTGAAAAAGAACGCCGCCGCTCTCCGTCAGGCCACCGTTGACATCACCCGTGAATCCGAACGGGGGGTTGTGGACATCGAGACCCTGACCCAGACCAACGCCGAACTCATTGCCACCCTGGACGATGTTGCCGCCATCCAGACCGAAGGCCGTGAAAAACGCCGTGCTGCCGAAGCGGAACTGAACCGTATTGAAACAGAACTCAAGAACAAGCTGATCGGGCTTGGCAAGTAAAGCGTACCGCACTCCCGATTCTGAATTCTGATTTCTCAATTCTGAATTTCCCTGAAAAGGAGTTCCATACATGAACAACCACATCCATTTCCGCCGCCTGTCCGTGCTGGTCCTGTGCGCCATGCTGCTTGTGACGCTGGCCATTCCGGCTTTTGCGGCGTATCCGACCCACAAGGATTTTATTTCCGACCCGGACAGCGTGCTTTCCGACACCACTACGGCGGCGATTCTGTCTGCCAACGACGCACTCTACAAGTCCAGGGAGGTCAAGATTGCCGTCTGCCTCACCGACTCCACCGGGGACGAGTCCATCACCGACTTCTCCCGGAACCTTTTCTCCAAGTGGGAAATGTGTGACGGCGTACTGCTGGTACTGGACACCACCGCCCAGACCTATTTTGCCGTACAGAGCGTGGACATCGACGATATTGTCACCAACGCTGTGCTTTCCGACATTCTGGCGAACAACATGGAAGCGGAATTCGCCGCCGGGAACACCGACCGTGCTGTGATGAAGACCGTTACGGCGCTGTCCCAGTTCATGAGTTCCAGTCTGCCCGCCCCGGAAGGAGCCGAAACCGCCGACACCGCTGTTCCCGAAACCGATGAAAACGGCGAACCGGTGGAAGAAAAAGAGCCTTCCGGCTTTGTAAAGTTCATGAAGGCGATCCTGTGGCTCATCATCATTGCCGTGGTTCTGGCGGCAGGCATTTTCGTACTGGCCATGTTCAACGACGACGTGGCGGATCTGCTCCGTACATACATTTTCCGCAGAGGTTCCGCCCAGCCCGTAAGCCGCACCGACTACTATGACGACCGGCTCTACGGCAATCAGAACACCGGCCGCCGCAATCCCCAGAATCCCTATAACCCCAACGGCTACAACGGCCAGCAGCGCAGGCAGGGCCAGTATCCGCCCCGGCAGCAGAGCACCCAGAGACTCCCGTCCGGTTATGATACTTACAACGATTACGACATGCAGTACCAGCAGCCCCGCAGTCCGCGCCCCCAGCAGGGCAGACAGGTACAGAACGGCCAGTACCGTCAGAACCCGAATCCGGGATACGGCCAGAACTACAACCCCAACTACGGTCAGCGTCCCGAACAGGGGCAGCGCCGTCCCAACCAGAACGGACAGTATCCCAACAACCGAAAGTATTAAGAAGTCCCCATAGAAAGAGCTCCCCCATACCACCGGGGGACTTTTTTCGGGATATACAGGAGACAAACCAATTATGATATCCATCAGCGCAAGCGCACTGGCCTACCGGATCGGCACCCGGGACATCCTCACCGATGTGACCTTTGCCCTGGAAGACGGGGACAAACTGGGCATCGTGGGGGTCAACGGCAGCGGAAAATCCACCCTGCTCCGGCTGCTGGTAGGAGAATACACCCCGGACGAAGGCTCTGTGACCATTGCCAAATCCAAAACCATCGGGCTTCTCCATCAGGACGACGCCTTTCACGTATTAGACGAAAACGGTGCATCCGCAAACGGCAAAGAACCGGTAGACGACACCGTTCTGACCCAGATGTATGCCATTTTCCCGGAGCTGTGCCGGGCGGAAAAACGTCTTGCCCAGCTGCAGAACGAACTGGACGAAGCCACCGCCGCCGGAGACGATACCCTGCTGGCCCGGCTCACCACCGAATTCACCAATCTGAACAACCGTTTCATTGCCGACGGAGGGCTGTACTACAAGTCCCGCTGCCAGTCCATTCTGGTGAAGCTGGGCTTTGACGAAAGTTATCACAGACGCTCCGTCTCCACCCTCAGCGGCGGCCAGCGTACCCGGCTTGCCCTGGCCAGACTTCTTTCCAGAGAACCGGACATCCTCCTGCTGGACGAACCCACCAACCATCTGGACACCGGCACCATGCTGTGGCTGGAAGAGCATCTGGCGGCCTACAAAAAAACCGTTCTGGTCATCAGCCACGACCGGCTGTTCCTGGACAGAGTCACAAACAAGACCCTGGAACTGGAACATACGAAATCCCGGCTGTACAAGTGCCCCTACTCCCGGTTCGTGGAGGAAAAGCAGAAGTGGCGTGCCGAACAGGAAAAGAAATACCAGCTGCAGCAGAAGGAAATCGCCCGGCTGGAAGCCTACATTGCCCAGCAGCGGGCATGGAACCGGGAGCGGAACATCATCGCCGCCGAAAGCCGGGAGAAGGCCATTGCCCGGATGGAAAAGGTGGAGCGGCCCGAAAACCTGCCCCAGAACATCCGCTTTGCCCTGACCTCTTCCGGGGAGTCCGGCAACGATGTACTGGAAGTGAAAAACCTGACCATGGCCTTCGGCACCAACGTCCTGTTCCGGGATCTGTCCTTCCTTGTGAAAAAGCACGACAGGCTGTTTATCTCCGGTCCCAACGGATGCGGAAAGTCCACGCTGATCAAGCTCCTTCTCGGTCAGCTTGAGCCGATCT
>JAFQGY010000415.1 GCA_017415325.1 Clostridia bacterium | reverse complement strand
TTGCTGGTACGGAAAACTCCGGTCACGGCGGCGGCGACTACTTCACCACCCACTATTTCGTACGTTCCATTCTGGGGGATCCCGTGGCAAGAGAACGGGCCATCAACGTATACGACGCTGTGGATATGTGCATTCCCGGCACGCTGGGGTACATCTCCATTGCAGAAGGCAACAAGCCCATGAAGATTCCGAACCTGCGGAACAAGGAAGAAAGAGACGCATGGCGGAATGATACCCGCTGCTCCTTCCCCCACATCGCAGGGGACCAGCTGATTCACAACAACCTCTGGGGCGACGGCGAGATCGATGAAGCGGTCTTTGATGAAGTACGCAGAAGATGGGAAGCCGGCGAACCGGGCTGATTTCCAACGCAGCGTTACGGACAGACCTGCATACAGAAAGCATGGATTCTGTGAGATTTTCACGGATCCATGCTTTTTTTGCCTATACCAGAAGGAGCAGAAACACGGCACAGAGCATCCCCGTGATTCCCCATGCCATTCCGACACATCCCCAGCGCAGACGCCGGACGCTCCGAAGATCTCCCCCATAGGTGTGAAGCATGGCCAGCTCCACCCTCCGGCGGTCCTGAAACAGCAGCAGCATCTCTGTCAGACTGACACCCATGCATCCCGCAGCACAGAACCAGATGATCCCCGCTTCCGCCGGATACCGCAGATTCCGGTATTGTTCCCGTTCTTCCGCTGTCCTCTGATTGCGGATGTACACTTCATAATACTGCCCTGCCAGTCTCCGCAGATCCCGGTACAGTCCGTCCGCATCGTCCCCTTCCGCCATATACAGCCCTGTTCCGGCGTACCCTGTGGCCAATCCGGTAATGCTGTCATACACCGCAGGGGAAGTCAGAATTTCCAGAGTATCTGTTTCCGTCAGATAGATGGCGGCAATCCTGCAGGATGTATATTGGAACCGCAGATTCCGCAGCAGATCCGGCAGAGCATACCATGTTTCCGTTTCCGATGCGGTATATTTCCGTCTGCCCGTATCGGACAGGGATATGCTGTCCCCCACGATGTACCCCAGGGCATCCAGATTTTCTCTGCTGCACCGCAGAGCCACTGTCCCTTCCTGCATCAGCACATCGGTATACTCCCCGGCATATGGCGTCTCCTCCGGTACTGTATCCACACAGCACAGACGGAACCGGTCTGTATACTGCACCGATTTATATATCACAGCCCCCGGGAATTCTGCTGCCGCCGTTTCCGGAAGACGCAGATGCCGCAGAAGAACGGAACCATTGCGGCTGCCTGTCAGATCCAGATAGACCGACCACGGCAGATATACCACAGGCTGTCCCTCTCCGGGAATCCGCATCCCCACCGGTATGGTACAGGTTTCGTACAGATATGCCTGTTCTGCGGCCCTGCAGAGTTCTTCTTCTGACAGACCGGCAGGAATGGCGGCCGTTCTCCCTGTCGGTTTGCGGATTTCCAGTCTTTCCATATCCCGGCTGCCCATGATGACCGCCTGACCGACAGCAATATGCGCTCTGGCTTCCGGGTACTTTCCGTACAGACTTTCTCCCGCCGCCGCAATTGTCCACCCTGCTTCCGGCGCTTCTCCGTCCCCGCCGACAAGCATCCCCGCCGACAGATCCGACACAGCCAGCGTGCTGACCGGCAGTACACCCAATGAGCGCACCTCCGGCACAAACCGTTCCTCATATACCGGATACTCCATCACCGTGGGGAATTCCGCTGTAAACTGCGCCTCTTTCTCCGGCGGTGCCACCAGACGGGTCGTACAGTACAGCATTCCGGTAAACAGAATGGCAGCGGCAGCAAACAGGGCAAAAAACTTCCCGTACCGCAGCAGATTCAGTCCGGCATACTCCCGGAAGAACCGCTGCTGTCTTCTGAATATGTGCGAGCGTCTGGGAGAGAGCAGCCACATTGTATTTTCTTCCCCGGACAGACGGGTGATCAGCGGACGCCGGCTGCGGAACCTTGTCAGCAGTCGTACAGCCAGCGGTACCAGCACCAGAATGACCGTCATGGAAAAGAGAAAAATCCCCGGGGAAATGTGAAACACCGCAGAACCGTACATACACAGTCCCAGCAGACAGGTCAGAACCATGCCGGGAATCTGGATACACAGAGACAAAAACAGCATTTTGTACAGCAGAAACACCGTCAGCCGCTTTGTGTCCGCCCCGAATACGGAAAATACGGCAAAATCATACTGCATATGCTCCGTTTCCAGCCATACGGCAAACAGCAGTGCCCAGATGCCGCCGCACAGTACCCCGACAACGGATTTCGCAAAATGTACGGTTGCGGCACTGACTCTGTCCAGATCCAGACCCAGAAACGGTTTGACCATATAGGGGGCTTCCGTTTCCAGTACGGTGGTTACGGTATCACCACTGCCGCGCAGGGACAGAAGATCCAGAACGTGATATACCAGTGTGCTGAACATATACTCTGCTTCCCCATAATACAGCGGGGTTGGTTCCAGTTCCGCACCGGGAGAGGTTTTCAGGTACGCCTCATAATTCTGCCGGAAGCTGGTCATGCCGATAATCAGGTCTTTCTTATAAAAACCATCCCGCCGGAGCAGCCGGATTTCCGCATCATACAGGGTATCGTATGCCCGTTCTATGGGCAGGACTGACAGAATCTCAAATGCACCGTCATGGTACTTGGCAAAATTCTTCCGGGAATGGCGCAGAGCCTCCACCTGTTCTTCCGTGATATTCCTGCAGATCAGGTGTGCTGTATATCCCTCCGCCGCCTTCCGGTCCTGATACAGCCCCACCTGCCAGACCATCTGCACGACATTCAGCGCCAGCAGCAGCATCGCCAGCACAGCCGTCACATACACCAGTCCCCGCCGGTTCATCCGCAGGCAGGGCAGCACCGGGACGATATGGATCTTATACCAGTTCCGCAGTCTTTCCATGGGCACCTCATTTGTTCTATGTAGTGTAGTACATACAGTATACCATAATATACTCTTTTTGTCAACAATAAAACAACACCGTACCCATCATTTTTCGACAGATACGGTGTATTTTTTTATTCCTTTTCCGCCAGATAGATGCCCACCCGGGACTGGACAATGTCCGCACATTCCTCCGCCGAGATGGCACCTGCCAGATAGCGGGATTCTTCTTCCATAACGATCTGAATAAGCTCCCAGTCGGCCGTAAATTTTCCTCCTGCGGTTTCATACAGATGCCGGATAAAGCCAATCACCGTATCGTCGATCTCCTGCAGGGTACCGGGCTGCCCGTTGTAACAACCGTTTTCGTCCAGTACCAGATCCCGTCCGATCCATGTGCCATAACTGAATCCGGTGAAGATCTGCAGTCCTTTCAGCGATTCCAGATGTGCAAAATACGGTTCCTGCAAAGTCGAGAAGGTGTTCCAGCGGAGGGTATCACGGTCCGGATCCTCCTCTTCCGGGAATACTGCCCCCTGTATCAGAATATTCTCCAGAAGTTCCCATGCCAATGCCGGATCCTTGCAGGTAGACGGGATGGAGTAGGTATAGTCAAAGGAAAGACTCACGCCGGAGCCGTCTTCTCTGGGGTAGCCGATACAGGTGATGTCTGTGGTATTGAAGGTACGGAACAGTTTCAGGATGCCATGCACTGCGTTCAGCCGGAATTCCTGTTCCAGCTTGATCTTTCCGTTCCAGTACAGATTCTCTCCTGCGCTCTCCACCTGCAGCTGGTCTGCACCAATTTCTCCGGCAAGCACCATGGCAGAGTTATCCTTACCATGATCCATATATTTCTGTCCCGTTTCCGGCAGAGACGCCAGAAAATGCAGATACCGTAAATACAGCGGATCGTCAAAGGAGGCCGTATTTCCCACCAGAAACGGCTCGTACATATTCCCGCCGAACAGCATACTGATGGCACTGCTGCGGCTTACTTCCTCCATCAGGTATTCGCCCTCTCCAAATCCTTCCACGAAATCCAGAAAGGTTTCCAGATTCCATCCGGTCATCCCGTTCAGCGCATCCTTTCGCCCAACAAGGGTACTGAGATGGAAGGAAGGACCGATCTGCAGCAGCTGTCCGTCCGTTTCACAGGCATTCCGTACACAGGGGGCAATGTCTTCCTTCCCTACCTCGCCGGTCATCAGCGGATACAGGTCGATGGAATGGAAGCTCTCCCCACAGAGAATATCTGCCTGCAGGAGCCCCGTGGTCAGATCGGTACGGAACAGGGTATATCCCTTTGTAGGCTCATCGGCGGTGTTGTACTGCTCGTAAGTCACAATGCGGATATAGGCGTCATCATGGCTTCGGTTGAACTGCATCACCGCTTCTTCCATTTCCGTATTGCCGCCCACACAGGCAAGGGTCAGCACCGTCATTTCCGACAGATTCTTATCCGGCGCCTTTTCGTACAGCTGCACCGTCACCCGTGTATCTCCGTCCGGTCTGCTCTGGATGGAAAAGGTTCCGTCCGGCAGCATGGTGATCATGGCAATTTTCTGTCCGGATATCCCGGAATGCAGAAAATGCATCACCTGTTCGATGGTTTCCTCCTCTGCCCCGAACTTCCACCGGACAATTTCCACATCATTCCAGCCGTACAGCCAGCCGTCCATACATCCGATCAGGTTCGTCCAGTAATAGCTGTTGGCTCCACTGAAGGATTCCGGCATGGGCCAGCTTTCCGTGATGATACCGTCCACCGCTTTTCCCAGCATCCGGACGCCCTTTTCCGTATAGGACAGCCACAGCACATCCCCTTCCACGAACACGGTATCCCCGTCTCCGGGCAGGTCAATGCCGCCGATTTCCTGCAGTGCCGTGTCCAGCAGAACGCATTTCTTCCCCCAGACAATGGCAAGTCCATTCTCCGTTTCCCGTACCGGCATTTCCATCCGGATACAGGCCGCTTCCGGTTCAAGGCTTCTGGCACTGCCGGGCTTGAATACAGCCGAATCTACCCGGTGCAGCACGGTTCCGTCCCAGCCGATGTGGAACAGTTCTCTGCCGTTTTCCGTAAGATCGAAAGTATAGATTCCCCGCTCTCCTACGGCATAATCGGTTCCGTAATCCGCCAGTTCCACCGGTATTTCCGTGGTTTCGCCGTCCTTCCACAGAACAATGGTCAGATTTTCCCGCAGGGTGTCCCCCACTGTGATGGAATCAAGATTGCTTTCGTACAAGGCACAGGCATATCCGTCCTCCATGGGATATATTCCGGTAGCATTCATGGTGTCCGATGTACCGAATACCGCAGGAGCAGGCGCATAGATCCCCCGCAGGATATTCGGGTCATCCGCATCGGTTTTACCGCAGCCGGTGATGCCTATACACAGACAAAACAGCACCGCAAACAGTATGGAAATTCGTCGCATGGGAAATCCTCCTGTTGTTCTTTTTTTGTAGTATATATACAGTATACACTACAAACGACCATTTGTCAAGAGGGTATTTTCATATTTTATCCTCTTTCCGCCAGCAGGATCTCCACCCGGCTCTGGATCACTTCCGCACAGCTGTCCGTCGTATGTGCCCCTGCCAGAAATGCGGTGATTTCCTCCTCCACAATATCCGCAATGTCCTCCGGCACCATCAGGTCATACAGCGGTGCCCCCACACTGTCCAGCCAGCCGATGATCTCTTCCATATCCTCTTCCGTCATATGAACCAGTTCTCCCGGCTGTCCCCTGTAGCTGCCGTCCGGATCCAGCTGCCCCTGCACAATCACGGTTCGTCCGGTGGTCAGGCAGTACCAGTTCTGGTTCAGGATATAGGACTGCATTTCCTCCCGGAACAGGGATTTCACGGGGCTCATAATGCCATCGGTGCGAATATCCGTGTAGGAAAACACATAATCCTTCAGAAATTCCCAGGCCAGCTCCGGGTTCTCGCAGGTATCGGCAATCAGCATCACACCGGTGCCGGACAGGAACACGCCGCCGTTCGGATATCTGGAGGGATACCCCACCGCTGCGGCATCTCCGTCCGGGAAATACATGTCCTCCGTCAGGAAATCCCGCATGCCCATACCGGCAGTGGTGGACATCACGGCATACTTTCCGGCTCTGTAGTCACCCACAATATCCTCCGGGACACTCCGTTCTGCCGGCAGGCTGGCCATGTATGTCAGAATCCGCCGGAATGTGTCACCGTCAAAGGACGCCGTACCTGCATCCATATCCACGAAGTTGTGGTATCCAATAATGGACAGCAGATTGGTGAAGCCGAACGCCCGGGACATCCGCGGAACATAGGCAGCTCCCTCCGGCAGATTTTCCACCAGCGTCAGCGCATCCTCCACGGTCCAGCCATCCTGCAGTTCCGCTTCCGTCATGCCCGCATATTCCGTCAGCATTTTCCGGCTGGCATACAGGGAAACCAGCATCATTTCACCCGGCAGACCAAAGAGTTTTCCATCATGGGAATACACATTTTTCACAATTCCGAACAGGTCATCCCGGGACAGTTCCCCATCCTGTTCCAGCAGTGTGTACAGATCCAGAAACCGTCCTTTTTCCACCATATACCGCATCCCGGATTCCAGGGGATCTCCCATGAGAATATCCGGTGAAGCGATCCCTGTTTCGATCTCCATGGCCATCCTGTCCATTCCCGCCTGATAATCGGATTCCATATAATAGTTCTTGATCACAATCCGCTTGTCCGGGTGGTTTTTGTTGAACCGGTTTACAGCCCCGTCCAGGAATGCGGTACTGCTGTCACATGTATACAGGTATATAATATCCTGCACATCATACACCAGATCCGCATGTCTGGTATACAGGGCCGTGATCCGTTTTCCATCCCCGTCGGTGGATGACACCAGCATGGTATCCCGGTTCAGCAGGGTAATGGTATCTGTCGAACGCAGACCGGAATTGGAATAGTGAAGCAGCATTTCTTCCTGTCCGGTTGTGCTGTTTCTGCCGTATATCCCATCGGAACCGTGGATATACCAGTCATACCCTTCTGACGGGTCGGAGGACAGGGTAAACTGCCTGTTGACCGCATCACTGCTGATGGGCGTCCCTTCCCCAAGCCGGGCATTCTCCGCATCCACCGGTGCCTTGTATACCTCCCCCATCATGGTGCTCCATGTCACCCATACCGTTCCGGCTGTATCCTTTGTCATGGACTGAACAGACTGTTCTCTGTTCCCCATGGCAAAACAGGCAGAAAAACCGGCCTTCACCAGAAGCAGCTGTCCGCCGGCAAGAATGTACAGATTC
Source organism: Clostridia bacterium (assembly GCA_017415325.1). Lineage (GTDB taxonomy): Bacteria > Bacillota > Clostridia > Oscillospirales > CAG-272 > UMGS1696. The sequence continues at coordinate 1,359 of JAFQGY010000415.1, read as the reverse complement.
CCCTCCCCGTCGGCAGTCATTTCGTCCGGCATGAAAAACATTCCCTCCACACTATAGGAATCCACCCCGTCAAAGGTATTCGCCGTTTCCCCGTTCCGGTACTGCACAAGGGAATACCCTTCCTCCCCGTCAAGCAGCCAGAATTCGCTGTCGCCGTATGCGGTATAGGCGGCGCCCCTGCCGATGAACGGTTCCCCCGCTTCCGGTTCTCTGCCGTCGGTGAACAGGGTATACCGCATGCTCCAGAGCGTTCTTTCCCCGGTTTCCGGATCCAGCACACTTTTCCGCAGGACCAGATGGGCTCCGTCGTCCGTTTTCGTCTGCCCGTACAGCCAGTATCCATCCGGCAGTCTGATTTCCGTGGGCGCATATACATGGGTCAGCACATCCACTTCACCGGGCACCACCGGAATCTGTTCCGCTCCGGGTACCTCCCGCAGTTCACATCCGGTCAGAAGCAAGCCTGCCAAAAACAAAGCAAGCCAGTTTTGGATTCTTTTCATAAGCACCTCCATTTTGGGTTTGTATCCATAACACGTCCCGATTGATTCCTGTGCAACAGACAGAAGCAAAAAAATACCGCAGAGTCTGTCTTTCTGTAAAGAGAAGACACTCTGCGGCAGTTTATGTTACAGATCCGCGAAACTTTTTTATGAAAAGATCCTGTGGAAAAATCAGCTGTTTTCCGCCAGATACAGGGATACCCGGTTCTGGATCATCTCCGCACAGTCGGCAGCGGATTTGCTTCCCCCCAGATAGGCGGACATTTCCTCCGTCAGTATGGCCTGCACATCCTCGGGGAGAACGGAAGAGGTCAGGGGTGCGCCGATGGTGTCCAGGAAGGTTTCGATGTGATTCCAGTCTGCATCGGTCAGCTGGAATATTTCACCGTTGTCTATGTCCTCCGTATACATACTGCTTCCCCAGGACATGCCGCCGTCGTAGTGCACCACAAAGGTTGTATCCTCAAATTCCTTTTTCATGGCTTCCAGAGAGGAACGGAGCATGGGGAGGTTGTGACTGCCCCGGACTTCATCCACAGCATTGGCCTGCAGGACAGCATCCCGGATAAAGCTCCAGCACAGTTCAGGATGCTCTGTACCGGCAAAAATGGTATAGATGGGTTCATAACCGTTCAGCCGCACACCGCCCTTTCCGTCCGCTGTAGGCGTTCCCACATAGGCGATGTTGTCTGCGCCGAAGTACACCTTTTCTTCCAGGAAGGAGTTGATGCCGTGGTAGCTCATATTCGCTGCCACCGTTTTTCCGGTTTTGTAAGGGCCATAGCGGTCTTCGTTCTGGGTCATGTAGTAGTCGTCCGGCAATTCTTCCGGCAGGGTTTTCAGATACTCCAGAAAT